>JBJFEF010000136.1:0-8057 GCA_051890435.1 Muribaculaceae bacterium | reverse complement strand
GGATAAACCTCGCGGTCGATACCATTGCTAAGCTCGGGGTCGATGCCGCTGTAGCCGGTGATGGTAGCAAGATTTGACACGCCGAAGGTGAGGCGCAGAGTGCTCTTGTCGTTCCACAGCTTGCGGAAGTTGTAGCCGAGCGTCACGTTGTCGAAGCGGAAGAATGAGCCGTTCTCAAGCCACATGTCGGAGTAGAGCTGCTGAGTCTCGAAACCGAGGTCGCGAGTGCTGCGCAAGATGTTGCTGAAGCTGCCCTGGTCGCTGTAAACCGACTGGCAATACTGGTCGGCTTTGACGTAGTTGTAAACGTAGTTGCCAAATGAGCCGTGACCGCTGATTGAGAGGTCCCAATTCTTGTAGGTGAAGCGGGTGTTGAAGCCGAGGTAAGAAGTGGGGAGAGCGCTCTTGCCGGTGGCATACTTGGTTTCGGTAGCCGAGATTGAGCCGTCGGGCTGCACATATTGTCCTTCAAGAGGCTTTCCACTCTCGTCGTAGGCCTGCTTGGCAAGATAGAAAGTGTAGGGACGCTCATCGACCATAAACACCTGCACGGTCTTTCCGGTGCCCGAAATAGCGCCTGTGTTCACGAAGTTGGAACCGGTATCCACGGTGTTGAGCTTGGTGATTTTCGAGTCGTTCCAAGTGTAGTTGAAGCCTACGCTCCACTCAAAGTCGCTTGTGCGCACGGGCACAGCATTGATGGCAAACTCCACGCCCTGGTTTTCCATCTTACCGATGTTGGTGGTGATAACCGAAGAGTAGTTGGTACCCGAAAGCACGTTTATAGTGTTCAACAGATTCTTTGTATAGCGCTTGTAGTAGTCGATAGTACCATAGATGCGGTTTCCGAGGAAGCCATAATCAATACCCACGTTCCAAGTGGTAGTGCTTTCCCACTTGATGTCGTTGTCGTAGCCATTGGGGCGGTAGGTTTGATACCACTTGTCGCCAAACTGATATGACGACTCAGGATAAGAAACCGAGAAGGTAGTCATATAGGGATAGTCGTTGAGGATGTCCTGCTGTCCGGTAACACCATAACCGAGGCGGAGCTTGAGGTCGGAGAGTGTGTTCTGGTCTTTGAGGAAGTCCTCCTGGGTGATGCGCCAAGCGAGAGCCACCGATGGGAAGAGACCCCAGCGGTTGTCCTTGGAGAAGCGCGAAGATGCATCAGTACGCATGGTTACGGTAGCCAGGTAGCGGTTGTCGTAGCCATAGTTAACACGGCCGTAGAAAGAGAGCAGATAGTATTCCGACTCGTAGTGGTAGGGAGTGGCGAGCTGGTTGCCCTCAGTGTCGTTGGTAGTGAGGTCATACTTCTTCCAGAAGTGCTGCCAGCCGTAACCTGCCATCACGCCGAAGTTGTGCTTGCCAAGCTCCTTGTCGTAGTTGGCGAAAGCATCGAGGAGGTAGTTGCGCTTGTCTTGTGTGCCGCTCTCGGCGAGACCTGTACCATCCTTCTGGTTGCCTGTGTACATCATACCCGCCAATTTGGGGACGTTGCGGCTGTATTTGCTGCGAAGCACGTCGTAGCCGAGGTTGACGTTGAGCTTGAGGTCTTCAAAGCCGTGAACCTTATAGTTGATTGCAGCGCTACCGATGGAGCGAGTAATCTTGTTCTGGCGGTCGGTGAGGTCGAGAGTAGCCACAGGGTTATCGGTCTGGATAGCCATAGGCGAGCCACCGTTGGTCCAGATGAAGTAACCGAGACCCGGGTCGGTGTCGGCAGTGCTGCTGCCTGTCATCACGGGGCGGGTTGGGTCGTAGCGGAGAGCGCTGTTCACAACACCACTATCCACTCTGCGGTTCTTCTCATAAGAAACCTTGAGGTTGATATTTGCGGTGAGGTGCTTATCGAAGAGCTGCGGAGCGATGTTCCCGCCGAAAGAGTAGCGCTGGTAGTTGCTCGTCTTGATAATACCATTCTGGTCGGTATAACCGAGCGAAACGCGATAGGGGCTTGTGATAGCCTTGATGTTTCCGGCGACAGAGATATTTTGCTCGGTGCTGAACGAAGTGCGATAGATTTCGTCCTGCCAGTCGGTGTTGGCATCACCGAATTTGGCGTCGGAAGGAACACCGGTCACAGTGGGGACATAGGTGCGGAACTCGTCGGCAGTGAGCACGTCGAGCTTCTTTGCAACCGTACCCACGGCATAGTTGCTGCTATAAGTAACCTTAGTGCGGTCGCCACCCTTCTTGGTGGTGATAACGATTACACCATTTGACGCACGCGAACCGTAGATAGCGGTAGCCGAAGCATCTTTGAGCACGGTGAACGTCTCGATGTCTTCGGGGTTGATTGAGCCGATGATGTTGCTTGCGCCCTCGATAGTGGAGTTATCTACGGGCACACCGTCGATAACGATAAGCGGGTCGTTGCTTGCCGAGAGGCTGGCACCGCTGCGGATGCGGATAGTAGCGCCCTCGCCCGGAGCACCGGTGCTCGACACCACATTTACACCTGCCATCTTACCCACGAGAGCATCTTGAGCCGACACGCGGTTACCCTTGTTGAGCTCATCGGGCTTGATAGCCATCACCGAGCCGGTAGCATCCTGCTTCTTTACGCTACCATAACCGATAACCACAAGCTCCTCGAGATTCTGGGCATCTTCCTTAAGAACGATGCCGGCTTTCACCTCGGGAGAATTGGCAGCAATCTCGCGCGACTGGCAGCCCACATAGCTGATAACGAGGATAGCATTGTTGCTTGGAACTTTAAGTGTGAATCGACCGTCGAAGTCGGTGGCGGTTCCGGTGGAAGTGCCTTTTACGAACACTGATGCACCGATAATAGGTTCTTTCGTACCGTCAACCACAAGACCCTCAATGGTGGTCTGGGCAAATGCGGTAACACCTGAGATTAATGCCACAATGAGCATAATCATCTTGAAGAAATCAATTTTTAAGTGTTTCATTTAACATTTAGGTTTATGTGAATTTTGATGAGTAAAAGCATTCATACGCTTCTTTTGCAAAATTAATCACATGCCCGCAAATGCCAATTGGTGTGTAAAATCACAAAGTAACCGCAAATTTCAGGAATATAGACAACTATGCTTGATTATCAGCAACATAGCATATAAAAATTAAGACAAAAAAGTAACTCAATCCCCCGTTTTCGGTTAAGTAACACAAGGGGAACGTGAAAGCTACAGGGGGTGGCACCCGATGCTTGGGCGCACCATTAAAGCGCGAAGCGCATTATGCCGAGATGGGGGAGCAGGCGCGAGTGTGTCAGCAGAGATTTTGCACCGACTCCACAAAGCGGTCTTTGGGCACAATGGCTTTGTTGCGCGTGCGAAGGCGATAGTTATACACCGTCTGCGACGAATAGTGCAGGAATCCGGCAATTCGGGTGCTGTCGTTGATACCAAGGCGCACAAGGGCATAGATGCGCAGCTCGGGGGTGAGCAGCTCGCCCTCCTTTGGCACAATCTGCGCACCGGGCTGCAAGAGCTTGTTAAACTCGTCGATAAACGTGGGGAAAAGGTCGAGGAAAATCATGTCGAACTTGCGGAAGAAGTCTTTGAGGCTCGTTGCAGCAATAGGCTCGTTGAGCACATCGAGCAGCTCGGCGTGCAACCCTGCCTTCACTTTGCGCACGAGCGAGATGCGGTAGCGCTCAATCTCGTCGATATACCCCGAACAGATGTCGAAAAGCTGTGCGATATATTCCTCCTTGATTTTGTTGGAGTCGGAGAGGCGGTTGTTCACACTGTTGAGGTCGTTGTTGAGGCTGGTGAGCTGCTCGTTGAGGCCTTCAAGGCTGGCGTTGCGTTCGTCAAGCGCCAAGCGAGCCTCCGAGAGCTTTCGGTTTCGGAAAAAGAGCAGAGTGATGAGCACAACGAGAATGAGTGTCATAACCGAGAGAATGGCATAGTAGGCAATGTTGCGCTGGCGTTCCTCCTGGCGTCTCACCTTGTAGGCCTCGGTGATGATGGGCATATACTCAGCCACCTGGATGAGCCTGCTGCGAGCGTTGCTCTCGATGATATCTTCGAGGGCACAGGTGATGTACTTGTAGGCACGGTCGATGTCGCCATCGCGATAGAGCAGCATGGCGAGGTCTTGTAGCGAGGTGTAGGTCTTCACACACGAGCGCTTGTCGATGATGGCAGCGCGCGTGAGGCACAGCTTTTCATCGTCGTGACGGTTGAGAAAACTGTAGGTCTCGGCGAGCGAAGCCCAGAAGATGGCATTTTCGGCAGCATCGGGGTGTGTGGAGGCTTTTTCAAGCAAGGCACACGCCTCGCGGAAGTTGCCTTCCATCTTCATAATCTCGGCAGTGTTCACTATGCGACCTATGCTGTTCTCGGGATTGACCATAGCAATGGAGTCGCGACACAGGCGCAGCTGTGCGGCATAAGCGCGGTGCTCATCCTCATTGATAGCCTCGGCAGCGAGCGAGTGCACAATGGAGTGTCGCAGATAATAGAAATAGGCGCTGTGGAGCACAAAGTCGGTCTTTGGAATAGCGTTGAGGATTTCCTGCCCCTCGATGAAGCGACCGAGGCCTTTCAATCCATCGGCTTCATTCATCATTGCAAGATTGATGGAGTCGGGGATTCCGATTGAGCGAGCCACTTCAAGCTTCTTGCGGGCATAGTAGAGGGCAGAATCGAGCTTGTATTTGCGGTAGCGATTGAAAAGCGTGCTATATTCGGCTTGTAGCACAGCAGGGTCGGCAGCATTGCGCAGGCGATAGAGGTGCCGCTCAATGCTTGCACGCTTCTGAGCCTCAAATGTAGATTTATTGGCGATGATTTCATCGAGCCGATGCAAAAGGGAGTCGGTGGTTGCATCATTGGCAGCCACAATGGCAAATGGGGCAACGAAAGCAAAAATCATTGCCATGACAAGGGATTTGGCAGCGTTCATGGTGTAAAGAGCATTAACATGATTTTTAGAGCTTTGCAGCAAGTGAGTTTTGTATTTGCAAAATTAATAAAAAATACAATTTTCTATGCAAGTTGCTTAAGAAAAATAAAAACGCCACACCCGAGGCTACATTTTTCGTGGAGCTTCGGGTGTGGGTGATGATTATTTCTTCAATGCCGGTTAGCGGCCTGGAGGCGGGCCCATGGGTGGACGTCCGCCGCGGAATCGGCCATGTCCGCCGGGACCGCCGGGACCGAAATCATTATCAACCTTCGGGTTGTTCTTCTGGCTGCCGAAAGTGGTGAACTTGTAGGTGAACGAGAACATCACATAGCGCGAGAGGGTGTTATACTCCATATCGCGGATGTAGTTGGCGGTGACGCTGCGGCTGATGCTCTGTCGCTGGCCGAGGATGTCGAAAACCTTGGCAGAGATAGTAGCCGACTTGTCGCGAAGGAACTGGTAGCTGAGCGAGGCATTCCAGAGCCACTGGGTGCTGTTGTAGCCGTCGGAGTAACCGCTCGATGAGCTGTAGCGCACATCGGTGGCAATCACGAAGCCCAGCGGAGCATAATAGGTGCCATTAAACATTCCGCCATAGGTGTGAATGGTGCGGTTGGCAGAGGTCTGGGTGGTGTTGTTGGTAGTCTGTAAGTTGTAGGTGGGACGCAGCTCCAGCTCCAAGCCGTCGGGGCGGAACGAAATGCCGGGAGCGAAGTGCCACGACAGCGTACCACTGCGGTTGTAGGTTTCGTTGTTGTAACCCACGGTGCTTGAGTAGCTGAGGCGCGTCATGGTGGAGTAATACCAGCTTTTGCGCTTGAACGGGAAGCTGAACATGCACATACCGAAAGCGTTCCACACGCCGTTTACGTTCTCGTAGGTGGTGGTCTGTCCGCCGGTAGTGCGGTCGTAGGTCACCTTCGAGATGATGCTGTTGAGCGAATATTGACCTCCAATCATCGCCATGATGCTGCGCTGCGCCTCCTGGTTGAAGTCGTTGAAACGCAAGTTGATATTCTGCGTGAAAGTGGATTTCAAGTCGGGATTACCGATGGTGATGCGCAAGGGGTTTGACACATCAGCCACAGGCTGCAACTGTGTTACCGACGGCTCGCTGTAGCGAGAGCGGTAATCGAATGCCAAATTGCGCGTCTTGGAGAACTTCATGCGGATGCGGGCGTAAGGCGCCACATTCCAGGTCCAGCGCTCGGGCACGTTGCGCTCGGGTACGAGGACGTCGTTGCTGCGCATCATTGATGAATTTAGCTGAAGTCCGGCATCGAGGTTGTATTCCTTGCGCACCTGCTTGAAGCCGAGCTGGAATGTCTGTGTGAACAAATCGTTGCGCATGGAGCTGCTCAGCTGCTCATTGAAGTCGGCACCCTGCAGCTCACTCTCGAGCACGTCGGCAAGCAGTCGATAGTCGAGCAATACCAAGGGAGAGTATTTTGTGGCGATAGCGCGGCAGAAAGCAGCATCGGCAAGCGCAGCCTCGAGCAGCGGGGTGGAGTAGGAGCGCACAGCAGGAATAGCCTGAGTGGAGCCATCGGCATCAGTCGAGGGGAGGTCGTAAACAAACTTGTCGGAATTGTTAAACTTGTAGTTGCCACGATAAGCGGCAGTGAGGAAGCGGGCATTCTTCACGTCGCCGAGAGGCTCGGTCCAGGTGAGGCGCCAGCGAATGGTGTTGCTCCAGCGGTGGTTTTCGTAGATTTGGTTGATATCGTCGTCATCGGTGGAGGCGTCGGTGAAGGTGTTGCGTGTGACGGTGCTGCCATTCTCGCGCACGTTGCTGAAGTTGTAGCGAAGCTGGGCGCTGTAGCTGCGTCCGGGATGGCTGCGGAACTTGTGGTTATACACGAGCTGTCCGCCAAACTCATAGCTTTTTCCGTCGTTGACGTATGAGCTAATGCTCTTCGACTGCAGCTCGTAGGCGGTGTTGCGCATCATTGAGCTGTCGGTCTTCCACGAGTCGCTGAAGTTGAGAGAGAAATCGGGGCGGAACTCAAGGGTGTTGAATGAATCGACCTCCCACTTGAGGCGGAAGTCGCCACGAATGTTGTGGCCCTTGTCGCGCGAGGTGGAGTAGGAGTCGTTGTAGGTGTTACCATCGTCGAGTAGATATTGGTAGCTGCTCTTGTTGCGGCTGTCCTGGTCGGTGTGAGAATAGAGCACGCTACCTCCGGCACGGAAGGTTTCTTCCTTGCCCACATTGAAGTTGAATCCGGCACTCTGGGTGGTGTTGATGCCATTGTTGCCACCAAAGCGGTTGAAGCGAGCCGAACCGCCATCGGTGAAAGCCGGCTCGTTGGTGTTATTGGCGCCACCGAGAATGGTGAATTGGTTTCCGTCGCGGAAGTGATTGATAATCAAGCTGCCAGAGTAGCGGTCGTCGGTGCCATATCCACCGGTTATGCTTCCAAACCAGCCATTGTTCATGCCCTTCTTCACGGTGAGATTAATCACCGTTTCTTCCTCGCCGTCGTCAACACCGGTGAGGCGAGCGAGGTCGCTTTTGCGATCGACCACCTGGAGCTTATCAACCATTTCAACGGGGATATTCTTCGATGCCACTTTTGGGTCGTCGGCAAAAAATTCCTTGCCGTCGATGAGGATTTTCTTCACTTCCTTGCCTTGTGCAGTGATTTTGCCGTCGGTGCCCACCTCCACACCGGGCAGGCGCTTGAGGAGGTCTTCGACCACGGCGTTGGGCTGGGTCTTGTAGGAGTCGGCGTTGTATTCAACGGTGTCTTCTTTCACGGTGATTTCGGTCTTCACGCCCACCACGGTGGCTTCTTTCAGCATAATGGAGCTTTCGGTAAGCTCAAGGGCGCCGAGGCGCAAGTCGGCAGAGCCCACAGTGATGTCCTTCTTTAGGGTGGAATAGCCAATGTAGCTCACAGAGAGCACATATTTGCCCTGACGCACACCGGCAAGGCTGAAGCGACCTTCGGCATCGGCGGCGGCACCTGCCACATAGGTGCTGTCCTTGGTGGCTTTCACAAGTCGCACAGTAGCCTCCGAGAGAGGCGACTTGTCGGTGGCATCAACAATTTTTCCTCTGATATTGGCAGCGTCAACCGCGGCAAAGCCGATAACTGCCATCACGAGCATTAACAACAATCTTTTCATCAATATCTTCGTTTACTTTGAAATTTTGCGGAATGTTA
>JBJFEF010000135.1:0-2215 GCA_051890435.1 Muribaculaceae bacterium | reverse complement strand
ATGGGTGAGAGAAAGAGAATGACGAGAGCCACAAAGAGCAGCGAGGTGAATCCCACTGAGATGAGCGTGGTGGAATAGACGCGCTCGGGGCGCTCGTCGGGCTTGTTGGAGAATCGGAAGAAAGTGGTTTCCATTCCGTAGGTGAGGATTACGAAAAGGAGAGCCACATAGGAGTACATATTGGTGATTACACCATAGCCGCCCGACTCAGCCGAAAGTTTGGCGGTGTAGAGCGGCACGAGGAGATAGTTGAGGAAACGTCCTACGATGCTGCTCAAGCCGTAGATGGCGGTTTCTTTAGCAAGAGATTTCAGTGATGGCATAGTGCGAAAATTACGATTTTACTCAAAGAGCGTACCTGTAGCGGCGAAGCGGCTGCGCCCGAGGTGGGAGTAGGCGAGGTCGGTGACTTCGCGGCCGCGAGGGGTGCGCTTGATGAATCCTTCTTTGATAAGATAAGGCTCATATACCTCCTCAAGGGTGCCCGGGTCTTCGCCGAGAGCCGTAGCGATTGTGGTGAGCCCAACGGGGCCGCCCTTGAACTTGTCGATGATGGTGGTGAGAATCTTGTTGTCGATTTCATCGAGTCCGAATTTGTCGATATTCAGTGCTTCGAGAGCGAAGCGAGCAATCTCGGTGTCGATTTTACCGGAGCCTTTCACCTGGGCGAAGTCGCGCACACGGCGCAGCAGGGCGTTGGCAATACGTGGAGTGCCACGGCTGCGAAGGGCAATTTCGCGGGCGGCATCGTCGGTGATAGGCACAGCGAGGAGACGTGCCGAGCGGCTGACTATGCCTTCGAGCGTCGCGTGGTCGTAGTATTCGAGGTGGCAGTTGATACCAAAGCGAGCACGGAGAGGAGAGGTGAGCAAGCCGCTGCGAGTGGTGGCACCGATGAGGGTGAAAGGCGACAGGGATAGCTGCACCGAGCGTGCACCGGGACCCTTGTCGATCATGATGTCGATGCGATAGTCCTCCATAGCCGAGTAGAGGTATTCCTCCACTATGGGGCTAAGGCGGTGAATCTCGTCGATGAAAAGCACGTCGTTTTCGTCGAGGGAAGTGAGGATGCCTGCAAGGTCGCCGGGCTTGTCGAGCACCGGACCTGAGGTTACCTTGAATCCCACGCCAAGCTCATTGGCGACGATGTTGCTGAGAGTGGTTTTTCCCAGCCCCGGAGGACCGTGGAGCAGGGTGTGGTCGAGCGACTCGCCACGGAGTCGGGCAGCGGCAACGAAGATGCGGAGGTTTTCGATGATTTTCTCCTGTCCGGCGAAGTCGTCGAATTTCATTGGGCGCAATGCGCGCTCAAAGTCGCGGTCGCTTTCGAGGCGCTGTTCTCTTATGTCGAAAGAGTCATTCATTTATCTTAGGGTTTTTGAGTTCGTGATTTTGGGGGTAATATTTATTAGAACACGAGAGAGGCACCAGCCATCAGTGTGAGGCCTTGTGCGCCAAGAGAGTAGTAGTTGTCCCACTTTTTCCCGAGCAGGTTGCTGCCCGAGGCAAACACACTGATCATCTTGTTCACCTGATAGCTTGCACCGAGAGAGAGGTTGCTCACGGTGCCTATGTCGTAGAGCTTGAAAGAGTCGATCTCTTTGGTTGAGTTGGGTGACTCGGGTGTTGTGATGTGCTGTGCCGAGCTGCGCTTTGCGCGGAGCTGATAGCCGAGGTTCACTTTGAGTTTCTCTATGGGAGTAACGGTGATATTCAAATCGGCAACGCACTTGGCACGGTCGAAGCCAAGGAAGTAGCCCTTGTCGAGGTCTTGCGGAGAATAAGTTAGCGCCAATCGGGCATCGACGAGCGAATGGAAGCGATAGCCCAGCTCGAAGCCGGCTTTCCAGCCCTTTATTTCAAAAGGCTCATATATGGTGTGGAAATGGTTGTACCAATATGGGGAGATGACAGGGAGAGGCAAATCCTTGAAGATGCCATATCCTGCAAGAACCTTGGCGTAGAAGCCGGTGAATGGACCAATGCGGAGCGAAAGCTCGGCATCGACAGGAATGTAGGGATTGGAAAGTGGGCTGATGGGCGAGAGGTAGCGGTTTTGCGAGTAGAGATAGCTGAGCGATGTGATGCTTTTTCCGCCGGTAGCCTTCAGTTCCACAGCCAGCGACTTGCTTGCCGTGTAGGCGAGTTTCACATTGGGAGAGATGCGGAAAGAGGAGCCGTCGCTCATTGAGAATTGCACATTTGCACCCACGCG
>JBJFEF010000134.1:0-2218 GCA_051890435.1 Muribaculaceae bacterium | reverse complement strand
AGAGGTAAGAGTGGTGAGAGAGGGGGAGGTTTTAATTTTTTATGGAATATGGAAAAGAATCAATATATATTTGGAATAAGGGCTGTGATTGAAGCCATTGAGGCTGGCAAGGAGATTGATAAAGTCTTTATAAAGAAGGACCTCAGCGGCGACCTGTCGGGCGAATTGCTTGCGCTTGTGAAGGAGCGCGGCATAGTGTGTCACCGTGTGCCGGTGGAGAAAATCAACCGCATCACGCGCAAGAATCACCAGGGTGTGGTGGCAATGTTGTCGGCTGTGAGCTATTGCCGACTCGACGACATCGTGCCACAGCTCTATGAGGATGGCAAGTTGCCTTTCATAGTGGTGCTCGATGGCGTGACCGATGTGCGCAACTTCGGTGCCATAGCGCGCACCTGTGAGTGTGCCGGAGTGGATGCCATAGTGATACCCGAGCGTGGCAGTGTGAGTGTGAATGCTGATGCCGTGAAGACTTCGGCGGGTGCATTGCACTATCTGCCGGTGTGCCGCGAGAAGAATCTCACCTCGGCGGTGAAGTTCTTGAAAAATACCGGCTACAAGGTGTATGGCGCAGCCGGAGGCGGTGCGGTGGATTACACCAAGCCCGACTACACCGAGCCTACAGCCATAGTGCTCGGGTCGGAAGACGAGGGAATCAGCAATGAGGTGCTGCGGCTGTGTGACCAGCTGGTGGCGATACCCGAATTTGGCAACATACGCTCGCTGAATGTGTCGGTAGCGGCAGGTGTGCTCATCTATGAGGTGGTGCGACAGCGGCTTAATGGCAACTGTGTGGTGGAATAATGGCTCCAAAATTTCATAGGCTGAACAATTTGGAGTAATTTTGCAGAATAAAACAGGAAAAAACAGAAAACTACGACAATGATAAATCGCATTTTAATTAGAATCAAGGTGGTGCAGATGCTCTACTCTTATATGGTTTCGGGCAACAGCATCTCAGTGCGTGATGCCAAGAATGAATTATCGAAGAGTCTGGAACTGGGATATGAGCTGTATCACTATCTGCTATTGCTGATGGTGGAGCTAACTGAGCTGCATGCCGACCGCTTGGAGCAGGCAAAGAACAAATATCTGCCCACTGAGGAGGACTTGAACCCCAACACCAAGCTTATCGACAACCTCTTTGTGAAGGCGCTGATGGAAGATGCCGACTTCCGCTCGTATATCGACGAAAATCCCATCACATGGCGCAATGATGACATCTTCATGAAGCTGATGCTCGACCGTGTGCTCCGCTCGGAGGAATATGCCCAGTATATCGACAGCGAGGGCAACGACTATGAGGAGGATTGCGTATTCTGGCACTCGGTGATGAAGAATGTGATTCTTCCCGATGAGGAGCTGAGTGATGTGCTCGAAAGCAAGTCGGTGTATTGGAATGACGACCTCTACACTGTGGGTTCGTTTGTGCTGAAGACTATCAAGAAATTTGAGGCAAAGGAGCAATTTCCCATATTGGGCAAGTTCCGCAACGAGGACGATGAGGCATTTGGTCCGGCACTCTTTGGTTATGCCATCGACGAGCGCGAATATTGCAACTCGCTGATTAACCGCTATGTGAACACTGCCAACTGGGATGTTGACCGCATTGCGCTGATGGACCGCCTGATTATGACGGTGGCACTGAGCGAGATTATCCACTATCCGTCGATACCCACACGCGTTACGCTCAATGAGTATATCGAGATTGCCAAGTATTATAGCACGCCCAAGAGCGGCCAGTATATCAACGGTATTCTCAACTCGGCGGTAAACTACCTGAAGAGCTCGGGAAGAATCAACAAGGAATAAACCGCGAAAATAAAAGATAATAACAAACAAAAAAAACGAATAAAGATTATGATTACAAACACTATTTTATTGCAAGATGCAGCACAGGGTGGAGGACTTTCGTCACTCATTATGATTGTAGCGCTTATTGCTATTTTCTATTTTTTCATGATACGTCCGCAATCGAAGAAGCAGAAGGAAATCAAGAAGTTCCGTGAGGGCTTGCAGAAGGGCGACAAGATTATCACTGCCGGTGGAATCTATGGTATCATCAAGGAGGTGAAGGAGACAAGCTTCGTGATTGAAGTGACCGACAATGTGAAGATTCGCATCGACAAGAACTCGGTTTATCCTTCGGCTGAAGACGCAGCAATGTCGCAGCAGAAATAAGGAATAGAGCGATACCCGTGCACACGGGTTTGCCGGT
>JBJFEF010000133.1:0-2230 GCA_051890435.1 Muribaculaceae bacterium | reverse complement strand
CTCATTAAGATAATAAGGAACTACCGATGAGCCGTCAGCAGCCAATGTGTAGATACCAAGGTTGCTGTAGTCACCCTGTGCCCACGATGCATTGTAAATTTGAGCAGCATTAAAAGTGGGAACTGCTCCACCTTTTACTGTTGCACTCTTCTGCAAGGCAAGTCGCGACTTACCAAGCTTGCTGTTGTTCACGCTGGCAAAAGCTGTGTAGTTCTTGCCTGCTTTGCGCACCTCAGCCATCTTGAATGAGCCCTTGGCCGACAACTGCTGTGTCACTTCAGAGCCGGCACCTGCCGATGAATGCGCAGCTTTTTTTGCAACTACGCTCGGTCCCGCTGCATTTACACTCAGCGCTACCATCACAGCTGCAAAAATTGAGAAAAAGCGTAATGCTATCTTTTTCATATTGCACTTTTTTAGGGAGCTATATTATATATTGCATCTCCGCAGGAAGAAGCTCCCATAAATTCCCACAGGATGCGCTTTAATTATCTTTTTTTAGTTTTTTTCTTGTTTAGTCTATTTTTCTACAGCCTGAAGACTCTTTTTTGCCTTCTTCCTGCCTTTCTTTTTTGTTAAAATTAACAACAATTTGCACACCATTTAACAACCTTGGTATGATTATGCAACTAAAGGTTTGTATAAACCCCCATTTTGACGCAAAATTACACAATAATTCAACAAACCGAAGATTCCTGCACGAAAAAATGCAAAAATTAGCTTTGTTTAACAATTCAAACTCCCTCTGCGCCCCTTTAACTTTGCTTCAACGATTTTTTCTCCCATCGCTCCGGGACACTATGCAGCCTCCTCTCCCAATCGCAAAGAGGAGCGACACCCTCCACGGGTATCGCTCCTCGCTGCCTAATTAACCAATCAATTTATACCATGGGGAATGTGAGTGCTATGCGGTTTGGGAAATTCTCACATTCCCAAAGATTAAGGCTTGTCTTAATCTTATTTCATTATTATAAACACACCATTTTTTTCGTGAGTGATTGTCCTTTCCCGGTGATTACTCCAGGGTGAACGTGGCGGTCTGTACATTGCGGCTGTCGCCTCCCACCATCACCTGGAACTCACCCGGCTCGCACACCAGCTCGATGTCGCTGTTGTAGAACTTCAGCAAGTCGGCTGTAATCTCAAATGTCACGTCGCGGCTCTCGCCCTTCTTCAGGCTCACGCGCTCAAAGCCTTTCAGCTCCTTAACCGGGCGCGATATGCTGCCCACCATGTCGCGTATGTAGAGCTGCACCACCTCGGTGCCGTCGTAGTTGCCGGTGTTGCTCACCTTCACTGTGGCTGTAATCTTGCCGCTCTCGCTCATTGTTGTGGCATCGAGGGCGAGGTCGCCATAGGTGAATGTGGTGTACGACAAGCCGTAGCCAAACGGATAAAGCGGGTCGTTATCCACGTCGAGATAGTTGCTGCGGAACTTCGAGAACCACGTCTCGGCAGGACGGCCGGTGTTCAAGTGGTTGTAGTAGAGCGGTAGCTGTCCCACTGCCTTCGGGAACGATGCTGTGAGCTTGCCCGAGGGGGTCTTGTCGCCAAAGAGCACGTCGCAAATGGCATCGGCTGCCTCTGAGCCGCCAAACCACACTTGCAATATGGCTGGCAGATTCTCGTTCTCCCAGTTCATCACTGTGGCACGGCCGGCAAAGTTGAGCATCACAATGGGCTTGCCGGTCTTCTTCAGCGCCTTCAAGAGGTCGAGCTGGGCATCGGGCAGGTCGAGGTTGCTGCGTGAGCTGCACTCGCCGCTAAACTCCGACGACTCGCCGCCGGCAAACACTATCACATCGGCACGCTGTGCCACGCTCATTGCCTCGGCACGCATTGCCTCGGCACTGCGCGGGTCGCGCATCTCGCGGCCAAACATTGTGGCATTTGCCTCAAGTGTTGCGTCATAGCACAGGTTGCTGCCCTTGGCATAGAGCACCTCAGCCTTTCCGGCTACGGCGTCTTTCATGCCTTCGAGGAGCGACTTGTAGCGGTCGGCAACGGCTGCCACGCTCCATGTGCCCGGCATGTTGGCTTTGGTGTCGGCAAGCGGACCAATGAGGGCGATGCGGCCCTTGCGCTGAAGCGGAAGCAGGTTGCCTTCGTTCTTCAGAAGCACAAATGTCTCGGCTGCAATCTCGCGTGCAGCAGCACGGTTCTCGGCTGTGAACACTTCCTGCTTGGGACGCTCCACGTTGCAATATTTATATGGGTCGGCAAACAAGCC
>JBJFEF010000132.1:0-2237 GCA_051890435.1 Muribaculaceae bacterium | reverse complement strand
TCACGCGCGACGATGGCTCGTTTGTGAACGTCTATCTTATCGACAAAGAGAATATTCACAATAATTCGCTGCAAGTCATCAACCAATATGTGCCTGAGGGTGGCAGCCACGATAACCGCTATGATGTGACTATCCTTGTGAATGGTCTGCCTCTTGTGCACGTGGAGCTGAAACGCCGTGGCGTGGAAGTGCGCGAAGCCTTCAACCAAATTCGCCGCTACAACCGCGAATCGTTCTGGGCAGGCTGCGGTCTCTTTGAATTTGTGCAGATTTTCATCATAAGCAACGGCACTCTCACCAAATATTACAGCAACACCACTCGCGACAGCCATGTGAAGCAGCAAAACAAGGGCAGCAAGAAGCAAACGAGCAATTCGTTTGAGTTCACCTCCTACTGGGCATTGCTCGACAATGAGCCGATACGCGACCTTGTGGATTTCACCCAGACGTTCCTCTCGAAGCACACGCTGCTCAATGTGCTCACCAAATACTGCGTGTTCACTGCCGAAAATATGCTTCTTGTGATGCGTCCCTACCAAATAGCAGCCACCGAGCGCATCATTCAGCGCATACGCACATCGAGCAATCTCAAGACATGGGGCAAGCGTGAGGGCGGCGGCTTCATTTGGCACACTACAGGCTCGGGCAAAACGCTCACCTCATTCAAGACCGCCCGCTTGGCTTCGGCAATGGAAGAAATCGACAAAGTGCTGTTTGTGGTTGACCGCAAAGACCTCGACTACCAGACGATGAAAGAGTATGACCGCTTCGAGAAAGGTGCTGCCAACTCCAACACATCGACCGCCGTACTCACCCGCCAGCTCAACGACCCGAATTGCCGCATTATCATCACCACTATTCAAAAGCTATCGAACTTTGTAGGCAAAAATGCCACACACAAGATCTATAATGAGCATGTGGTGATGATATTCGACGAGTGTCACCGCTCGCAATTCGGCGATATGCACCGAGCCATAGTGAAGAAATTCAAGAAATATCATATCTTCGGCTTCACAGGTACGCCGATATTCCCCGACAATGCCGGTGCAATACGCAACATAGAGTTCACCACTACCGAGGGTACTTTTGGCGACAAACTGCACAGCTACACCATCGTTGATGCTATTCGCGACGGCAATGTGCTGCCCTTCCGCGTGGATTATATCCGCACTCTGCGCCCCGAGGACGAAATCAAGCACGAGAGCGTCCCGGCAATCGACCAGGCGAAAATCTTAATGGACCCTCGCCGCATCTCTTTTATTTCAAAATATATCCTCGACCACTTTGCGCAAAAGACAAAGCGCAACGAGCAGCACTACGACTTCAACCGCCTCGCCAACATCAGCACCGTAGCAAAGGCAAAAAAGGAAGTGGAAGAAGTGAAGGTGAAAACCAAGCTGCAAGGCTTCAACTCTATTTTTGCCGTAGCAAGTATTCCATTCGTGAAACTCTATTACACCGAATTGATGCGACAAATGGAAGAACTGCCCGAAAACCGACGGCTGAAGATAGCCACAATCTTCAGCTATGCTCCCAATGAGGCTGAAGAAGACTTCGGTGGCGACGAAAACTCCGAAAACACCGACGGTCTCGACCAGTCGAGCCGCGACTTCCTTGAAAAGTGCATAACGGACTACAACGCAATGTTCGGCACAAGCTACGACACATCGGCTGAGAAATTCCAAAACTACTACAAAGACGTGTCGCTGCGAATGAAGAACCGCGAGATAGATTTGCTCATAGTGGTGAATATGTTCCTCACAGGCTTCGATGCCACCACGCTCAACACGCTGTGGGTGGATAAGAATTTGCGTATGCACGGACTTATCCAAGCATACTCCCGAACCAACCGCATACTCAACAGCATCAAGAGCTTTGGCAACATCGTGTGCTTCCGCAACCTCGAACCTGCCACTAATGCCGCACTCGAGCTATTCGGCGACAAAGACGCGGGCGGACTGGTGCTTATCAAGACCTTTGATGAATATTACAACGGCTACAAAAGCGAGAACGGAACAGAAACCCCCGGCTACAAGACATTAGTGGAAGAAGTGTTGGAAAAATTCCCTCTCGGGAAGTCGATTCTCGGTGAAAAAGCCGAAAAAGACTTTATCAAATTGTGGGGAACGATACTTCGATACAGAAACATATTGCAAAGCTTCGACCAATTCAAGGGTAAAGAAATCCTCACCGACGACCAATTCAAAGACTATCAAGGCATCTACCTCGACCTTTAC
>JBJFEF010000131.1:0-8196 GCA_051890435.1 Muribaculaceae bacterium | reverse complement strand
GTATGCGTTTTCGCTTCTGAGTTATTGCTTGCTGTTCCATAATCACAAGAATGTTGATTTGCAAATTTACATAAAATCCGTGAGATTTTACTCCGGCAAGATATAGAAAAATTTCTTTGGATGGTGTAAATGATGAATTGGGGCGGGGAAATTACGGTGGAGGATGTGGGGCGGGGAATCAGAAGCGGAAGCCGGCTACGAAGTTGAGGTACTCAATGGAGTTGAAGAAGTTGTAGCGGCGGCTTGAATACCAGTGAAGGTCCATCTTGGAGAGCATACCGGCGAAGAGTTGCTTGTGGTTGTAGATAAACGACATTTTGGCTTTGATGTTGGCTGAGAAGATGTTGTTTTCGCCCTCTTCCGACACATCGGTGCAGTGTTTGAAGCCGAGCGAGGGCAGGGCGGTGATGTTGAATAGCCAGTGCTTTCCCATCACGCAGTTGTAGCCGTAGCCTACGAGGAAGCAATAGTCGTAGTATCTGAAGCGGTATTTGAGATTGGAGCTGAAGTCGGGCAGCACGGCAATCATGGAGTTGGGCAGATTGGAGAAGTCGAGCGACACATCTTGCGATGAAATGGTGACGCCGGCAATCAGCGAGCCTGCGCTGCGCTTCTGGATTTTAGAGAAATTGTAGGCTGCGCCTTGCGAATATTTTTTGTTGTTGAAGAAGTAGTAGATGTCGGCGCCATAGCTTTCGAGTCTCATATCTTTGAGAGGATGGTTAATCCATTTGCCGCCCTTGTAGTCGCCGAATCGGCGAATCTGGGTGGCGCCGGTGTTGCTGGCATAGTAGAAATCGGCGCAAATCAGGGCGCAGCTGAAGTTGAAATCCCACTTCTTGTGCGAGATAGGCTTTCCGCCGAAGACGTTGTCAACGTCAAACATATATCCTGCGCTGACAGCCATATAGGCGATGGAAGCACCGAGGTTGTAGCACACATTCGACATGATGCGCACCGGGGTGCTCTTGGGGAAGTGGAGGTCGTAGTTGTCGATCCAGTTGTCGCTTTTCGCCATGAGTTTCCAGCGTTTTCCGGTGCCTACCACATAGTCGGGGTTGTAGGTGTTGAATGTGCGGTCGGCCCAGTTGTAGAAATCGACGCAAAGTTTCACAAACTTGGGATATACGATGGTTTCGTCTTTGAGGTCGAGCTTGCCTTTGAGGAGCATTTTTTTCCAGTAGTCTTTGTCGCGGCGAAGGAGGCTGTCGGCGATGCGCTTGTCGATTTCGTTCTGGCGGTCGTCGATGCCGTCGTGGTCGCTGTCGATGAACAGGTCGGGCAGCGGGCGAGTGGCTACGGTGTCGGTGGGTATAGAGTCGCTATCGGCGGCGCACAGCATTGTGCTGTTGGTGATGATGAGTAGCAGAGCAATAAGAAAATTTCTCATTGCGCAACCACCTCCTTTCTATCGGCAGCTACGGTGTCGGCGGGTATTGAGTCGGATGCAGTTGCCGGGGTGGGTGTGGGAGCTTTAGCGGCTTTGTCGGGCGACTTTTTGAGGAAGTCGAAGAGCCGGTCGAAGTCGTGCTTGAACACCACGCCGATGCCCTGAGTGGTGAGGGCGCTCTTGATGTAGTAGTTCTGGTCGTTGAAGTGGTTGTAGGCTTTGAAGCGGATGTTACCATTCTTGGTGAGTAGATACTCGATGTCGAAGTCGCCGATGAAGTTGGTGTTTCGGGTGTTCATCGTGTTGTCGCGATAGCCGAAGTTGCCGTTAAAGAGGAGGCGGTTGTTGAGCAGTTGGCTTGAAAGGGCAAGCTCCACCTCAATGTCGGAGAAATCGCCTTTGTCGCTGCGGAAGTTAGGCGATATGCTCCAGTTTTCGCTGAGCTGTCCGAGGACGCTGCTCAGTTGCGACGAAATGGTTGATGAAGCCACCGAAGCCAGCTCGTTGTTACGCGCCGAGGTAGCACCCATGTATTCGGGTGTGTAGAAGCGGTTGAGTGCGAGCAGGTAGATAATCTGGCGGTTCATCATGTCGTCGGTGCTGATAACGCTCTTCACCTTGCGGTAGGCTTCGGAGGTGAGGGTGGGGAACTCGAGGTCGAAGTTGATTTCCGGCTCGTTGATTCCGCCGGTCACCTTTAGAAGGGCGTGCACGGGTACGTTGGTGCGGTTCATGTCCTTGTCGGTCGAGAACGATTCATCGAGGTCGGTGAGGTTGGCATTGACCGAGTATGACGCTGTTACGTTGAGCTGTGCGTTGAACGGGTCGCCGTTGAAGCTGATTACGCTGCCTTCCTGAATTGAAAATTCACGCACGATGATGTCCTGGAGGGTGAAGTTGTAGCTACCTTTTTCGAGGGTGTATTCACCAATCATCGTGAGCTTGTCTTCGGCGCTGTTGTAGTTCATGCGTAGGTTGCCCTGTCCGGTAGCCTTTATGCGGTCGCCGCCCACCGGGTCCATCACAAGCACCATTTGGGCTTGCGGTGTGATTTCGGCAAGGAGGTTGATGTTGTAACGTGTGGCTGAGGCATCTTCGGTCTTGCGCTGGCCGTTGCGTATGTCGCGCACAATTTGGGGAATGGTGTCGGTCTCGGCGTTGGGAGTAGTCTTTTTGTGAGTATCCACAAAGGTGATGAAGTCGTATTCGGTAGCCAGCTCGGCATCAGAGAGCACGAATGTGAAGCGGCTGTTGGGGGTGGTGCGCATGTTCACGTCGATATCCACCAAGCCGGGTTCGCCTTTCACGAATGCAGCGCCATCGCCATAGATTTTGCCATACCATCGCTCCGACAGCTCGGGAGTGACGTTGTAGCACAGCAAGTTGTGGGCGTCGGTAATCTTGAAGTTGAACACGGCATCGTGGAAGAAGTTGTGCTTCACCCAGCCATTGAGCAGGGCAGAGTGCCCTTCGAGGTCGCGCAAGGTGATGTTGTTGAGGTTGATTTGTCCGGGCACGATGTGAATGGAGTCGCCGCTTGCCTCATAGTAGGTGTTGGTGTAGTCGAGCTTCATTTTGAGGCGGTCGGCATAGATGTCGCCGTAGAGGTTGATGCGCTTGAAGTTGCCATAGAGGCACGCAAATCCCGAGGCTTCGCCCTCGATGTCGCTTGTGAATGCGCTCATGAAAGGCTTCATGAATTTCACATCGACCTTGTGTGTGCGGAACTCGAAGTAGAGCGAGTCCATTGTGGGGAAAATTGCGCCGCTGATAGACGATTTGCAGTCGTTAGGTTGGCTGATTTCGGCATCAATAGTCACGGCACGGGCATCGTTGTCCCAGCGGCTGACGATGTCGGTGTTGCCGAGCACGGCACCGTTGTAGGCGAGGCCGTCAACGTGCAACTTGGGTGTGGAAAGCTTGGGGTCGTCGGAATAGACGTGAGTGGCATAGAGGCGTCCGGTGGCACGACCGCCAAACATCACATTGTCGATGGCGAGAGTTTCAAACACATAGTCGAGGTTGATGTCGCTGAGGTCGATGCACATTTGCGACATCTCGTCGTCGGAAACTTCGCCGTCGATTGAGACGTATTGCTTGTCGCAGCTTGCACAGAAGCCATCGACAGCTACGTTGCGGCCTTGCACTTTCACTTTGGCGGGGTGCATCTGCCACACGGTGTCGTTGAAAATCATGCGTGTGGGATTCACGTCGATGTCGGCGCAGAGCGATTGCTTCTCGTCGTCGGCGCGCGAAAGGAGGGTAGATACATTCACATTGCCCGAGAACTCGGTGTCGCGATCGACATGCCAGCGTACATCGGTGTCGATGCGGTCCATAATGGCGTTCATGTCGATGTTGAGGTCCATTTTGCCCTTTTTCAACGGCATTTTGGTGTGTGCTGCGAGAGCCACGTTTTCGCCGTCGTTGCCTATGGATAGGCGAGCCCATGTGTTCTCGATAATCTTGTTTTTCTGAAGCAAATAGGGTGCATTGATGTTGAGGTCGGCGTGTCCGTATCGGTCATCAACACTGCCGCTGATGGTGGCAGGCACGATGATGCTGATGGGCAGCTTCAGGAAGTCGTTGATTTCGTCGGGGATAGAGATGTTGAGGCTGTAGGTGAAGTCGTTGCTTCGGGCATCGGGAGAGCTTGTAAGCTCTTTTCTGCCGATAATCGAGGGAAGGGCTGCAGCAGCCATATTGTTGAGCGAAGTGCCGATGTTGCGCCAGTTGAAGCTGCCGGTGACTTCGCCGTTGATGATGTCGGAGTTGATGTTGATGGTCTGCGTGCCGTTGTCGGCGATGAGAGAGTTGATTATGATGTCGTTGATGTGAACGCCTTTGTCGTTGGGGTCGGTGTAGGTTATGTTATGGAGCATGATGTTGCCCACAGCCTCATAGATGTCGCGAGCCGAGAGTGAGGCTTCGGCGTCGAAGGAGAGGTTGTGGTCGGGATACTTTCTGTTGAGGTTGAGATTGGCAAAATTGATGTCGCTTGCGTGAGCCTGCATTTCAAGCGCCATGTCGCCATTGTCGGTGAGCGAGTAGGCGCCCGAGGCTTCGAGTTTGAGATTGTCATCGTCGATGCTGAGCACGCCTTCATATTGGTTTTTGCTTATGCCGAGGTCGGCGACGATGTTGCTGTAACGGTAGCCTTTGAAATCCACATAGTTCACCTTACCCGTTCCGGAGCCTGAGATGTCGTTGCCACGACGTGTTACATCGACGGCTACATCGACAGCCGCCGAGCCAAGCAGACCTTCCTTGTCGAGCATACGGCCTATGTTGAAGCCTGTGGTGTTCACCGAGCCTTTGTAGCTTTGTGGGCCATACTTGCCATTCTGTGCAAAAACGCCGTTGAGCTTCACCGAGCCGAGCGAAGTGCTCACGTCGCCCGAGAAGTTGAGGCGCTTGGGCGAACCTTTGGCAGCACCGTTCACGCGAATGTTGCCGCATTGCTTGATGATGCGGTCGGCTTGCGGTGAGAGGTGGGTGAAGTTGCGTGTGATTGAAGCAATCTCGTTGGCGTCGGCTTTCACGTCGAGGTGTGCGAGATTGAATTGCAGATGTTCGCTGTCGTTGAGGTTTTGCAGCTCGCCGCGCATTGATAGCATGATGCGGTTGTCGTCGGTAGTGACGGCTATCACGGGCACGTCGAGGCTCTGCATATTGCCTCGAATTGAGGCAGTGATGTTCATAGTGCGGTCGAAGTCGCTGAGTTGCGGCACAAAACCGGCGAGGTCGCTCGGCGTGATGTAGCAGTTGGCGACATCGAGGTTAATGGGTGTGGTGCTCAGCTCTTTGCCTAAGTTTTTCAGCTCGCTGTAGGTGAGCTTGAAATTGTCGATTGCCACGAGTGATTGGGGCAGCTCGATGCGCAGGTTTTCCACCTCCATCGCTTGCTTGCCAATCTTGGCGGTGGTGGCAATGTTGGTGAGAGTGAATCCGCAGCGCTCGCGCAAGGAGAGGCGCTTCAGCTCGATGATGAAGTCGTCGTTTTTGAGGCGCGGAATAGCCACATCGGCACGCAATCCGCTCACAGCTATGTGGTTAGGGTCGAAACGGTCGGCAATTCGGGGCTCGCCGGCTACGTCGTAGCTGAGGCTGCTTCGTCGAAGCACGATGTTGTAGATTTTCAAGTCGAAGCGTGTGGGAGGCTTTGTCTTGTCCTTCGGGCTGAGCGCGTCGATGATGAATTGCAGGTTGGTGGGCGACTGCTTGTCGGGGCGGGAAATTCGGCCGTCGAGTCCAATCACTTCGGCGTAGGTGAACACCAGGCGGCGCCGCACCACAAGGTTGTAGATGCTGAAACCGGCACCAAGTTCGTGCACTTTGAGCAGGGTGTCGCCTTTCTGGTCGGGGACAACCACATCGTGGAGCATCACCTCGTTGAAAGGAGAGATGGAGAGCTTGCCCACCGACACCTCGGTGTGGAGCAGCTTTGAAAGCTCGGTTTCGCCCACGCGCTTCACCTTGTCCTGCACCTGAGGCACCGAAAGCACGATATAAAGCACCACATAAAGCCCCACCATGGCGGAGAGACCCGTCACAAGGAGGATTCGGATGATTTTATATATCAGCTGCAAGATTTTCATCAGCGTCGGGCAAATGGGGGGTTAGCGTTATACGGGATTATTTACTTCAATGAAGGCAATGTGATAATTGCTTGGTGCCGCTGTTGAGGCGCGAAGCTATCATGTCGCACTCGGCGAGCCACAGTGTGGCTGAGGCGTCGCTCGGTATGCGCCAGTCGCCGCGTGGCGAGAGGCTCACGCTGCCCACCTTGGGACCGTCGGGGAGACACGAGCGCTTGAATTGCTGCTGGAAGAAGCGGCGGTAGAACTCGCGCAGCCAGCGCAGAATGAAAGGCTTGTCGTAGGTGCCCTCGTAGGCTTTGGCACATAGCGTGAATATCTTCTCGGGATTGAAGCCGTAACGGATCATATAGTAGAGGAAGAAGTCGTGCAGCTCGTAGGGCCCCACGAGGTCTTCGGTCTTTTGCTTGATGTTGCCATTCTCGTCGGCTGGAATAAGTTCGGGGCTGATTGGCGTATCGACGATGTCGAGCAGGGTGTCGCTTGTGGCGTTGTCGGTGGCGAAACCTGAGGTTGCAAACCAGCGCACCAGATATTTCACCAGCGTCTTGGGGATGCTTGAGTTCACGCCATACATCGACATGTGGTCGCCATTGTAGGTTGCCCAGCCGAGAGCCAGCTCAGAGAGGTCGCCGGTGCCGAGCACGATGCCGCCGCACTTGTTGGCATAGTCCATGAGAATTTGGGTGCGCTCGCGAGCCTGCGAGTTCTCGTAGGTGATATTGTGGTTGTTGATGTCGTGGTCGATGTCGGCAAAGTGCTGCTTCACGGCATCGACGATTGAAATCTCCTTGATGGTGATGCCCAGGGCACGCATCAGAGTGATGGCATTGTTGTAGGTGCGGCCTGTGGTGCCGAAGCCCGGCATGGTGATGCCAATGATGCCCGAGCGGTCGAGCTTCAGACGGTCGAAGGCTTTTACGGCAACGAGCAGGGCAAGAGTGCTGTCGAGGCCACCCGACACGCCCACCACCAGATTAGAGCAGTGAATGTGGTCGAGGCGGCGCATAAGTCCTGCCACCTGAATGTTGATGATTTCCTCGCAGCGGTCGTTGAGGATTTGTACGTCGGAGGGTACAAACGGGTGGCGAGCAATGGGTCGCATTATCACGCCGTCGAAAGGCTGGAGAGGGTCAAGCTCAAGCTCGGTATTGTAATAATCCGACTCGGAAGCGAGAGACTTGCTGTCGGCAAAGCTTGTGGCGGCGATGCGCTCGTTGTTGAGCATCTGAATGTCAACGTCGGCGATAGCGCGGGTGCCGTCGATTCCGAAGCGTTCACCCTCGGCAATCACGCGTCCGTTTTCGGCAATCACGGCATTTCCGGCAAAGACGAGGTCGGTGGTAGATTCGCCGTAGCCCGCTGAGGCATATACGTAGGCAGCGCGGCAGCGAGCCGATTGCTGCTTGATGAGCGACATGAGATAGCTGTGCTTGCCAATCACCTCATTCGACGCCGAGAGATTGAGAATCACGTTGGCACCGGCAATTGCGGCAAACGAAGCGGGAGGGATTGGAGTCCACAGGTCTTCACACAGTTCGATAGCCACTTTCATGTCGCTGTAGAAGAACATTTGCTTTGTGCCGAATGACACACGGAGACCGCACAAGTCGATGTCGTATATGGAGTCTAAATTGGCAGCCGACGTAAACCAGCGCTTCTCATAAAACTCCTTGTAGTTGGGCAGATAGGTTTTAGGCACAGCACCAAGAATCCTGCCTTTGCACAGAGCAATGGCGCAATTGTAGATGGCACCATCGCATCGCAGCGGAGCACCCACCACAATCATGGCATTTAGCTTGGCGGTTTGCTCCATTATGTCGATTACCGCGCAGTCGGAGGCATCGAGAAGAGTGCTCTGGTGGAAAAGATCGCCACAGGTGTAGCCGGTGACTCCCAGCTCGGGCGTAACAATTACTGTGGCACCATTTTCGGCAGCCTGCTTGGCAGCCTCGATAATCTGTGAAGCGTTGAAGTCGCAATCGGCAACTCTCACTTTCGGCACTAAAGCCGCAACTCTCATCAGTCCGAAATACATATATACGTCGTGTGAAAAGTGTTATATTTAATTTCAATTTTGCGCACCAATTTTGCCTCATATCCACACCGGTTTTGGGGGTTACAAGGCTATAGAGGTGTATATTAAGTGCAAATATAGCTATAATTTGTCATTTTTCAATGAATAAACCGCATTTTCCACCATTTTTG
>JBJFEF010000130.1:0-2247 GCA_051890435.1 Muribaculaceae bacterium | reverse complement strand
GAAAGACACAGTTGCAGCCTACTTTCTCAGGTCGCTGAGATGGCGGCGGTAGGCAGCAATGAGGTCATTCTCGGAGATGTCGAGCAGCGCGGCTTGTCGCATGAAGGGGTCGAGCTCCTCGGCGAGAAATTCCTCGCGACGCATACGCTTTATGGCTTCAACGGCGTTGTCGGCAACGAAGAGTCCCACGCCGCGGCGGTTGAAGAGGATTCCTCGCGACTGCAGATAATCGAACGACCGAGCCACAGTGTTGGCGCTCACCTCGATGAGGGCAGCATACTCGCGCACAGAGGGAATGCGACCGGCTTCGGTGTAGGTGCCGAGGATGATGTCCTCGCAAATGCGATCGGCGATTTGCAGATATATGGCTTTGTTTTCATTAAATTTTATCATAAATCAATGCAGAGATTATCGACACTAATGCCGTGATTAACAATGCGGTTATCATCGCTCATTTTTTGTTGATTATGCGTCCCACCACCTCGGCACGGGTGAAGATGTAGTAGGCGAGAGCCCAGTTGAAAGCAGTGAAGATGCACAGCAAAATATCAATCACACCGGGTGTGAGGTAAATCGTGACATCCGAACCCCAGAATGCACCTGAGATGATGAGAATCTGGTAGATAATCACGAGGGAGATCAAAATCTTGGGAATGGGTTTTCTGAGCCAGATGCAGCTGCCGAGCACGAAGATAGATTGCACGGCAAGCAAGCCGATTGTCATTGTGCGGCTGGTGACATCGCAAAGAATCACCTTGACAACATTCATCAGCGACACATATTCGCGGCAAGGCGTGTAGATGATGTAGCGGAATGAGATCACGCGGATAACGTCGAAAACTTCAATCGTAAGGAAAGAGAGAATAGGCGACACCACCAACACGAGAAATGCTCCAAAGGCAAATTTTTCGGGTTGAGAAGCCGGAGACATTATGCGGGCTATGCGCTTGGTCTTTGAATCCATGTTTAAGGCTATGAAAGAGCCACAGCCTACGAATCCGCAAGCAAACCAAATTCTGATCCAGTTGTGCTCAATCACGCTGTTTACCATAGAATAGACAAGAGGGTCGCCCGAAACGGATTCGGAAAGTTCTAGTGATGCCCAAATGGTGTTGTAGATGCCATAGGACAAGAAGATGCCAAACAGAGTGATTGCTCCGAGGAATACGCCATATTGCATGAGAAGCATACGGCGGTTTGCGATGAGTTCTTTTTTTGCGAAAGCCACGAAGCGTGACAGGGAGAAGATATCGTTGGATGAGTTCATAATCGTTAAGCTTTTTTAGGGTTGAAAATTGAGGAAATTCGGTCGCGGTTGGAAAGGGTGGCGTTGAAGAGCGTCTCGAGGTTGAGTTGAGTCTCATCGAAGTCAGCGTCGGCGGGAAGCACGAGGCTGTAGCCCATCACCGAAGGCTGGGAGAAGATGGCAGTTTCGGCTTGTGCTGCCGTGCCATTTTCCACGAATCGCAGCTTGGAGGTGATGCTTGCCACGCTCTCATCGAGGAGCACTTGGCTGTGATCAACGATTACCACATGGTCGATGCAGCGGTCGATGTCGCGCACCTGGTGGGTGGAGATGAGGATTGTGCGGTCGTCGGTCATTTGGCTCGCCACGAGGCGTCGGAACTGGCTTTTTCCGGGAATGTCGAGACCGTTTGTGGGCTCGTCCATGAGCATAAAGCTGGTGTGAGTGGCAAAAGCGAAGCTCATGAGCACTTTTTTCTTCTGACCCATCGAGAGCGATGAGAGCGACTTGATGTTGGGGTCGATGTTGAAGATTGCGAGATTGTGGAGCATGTCGTCGTAGCTGAAACGCGGATAGAGAGCGCCATTGAGAGTGGCAAACTCGCGCAGCGACATGCGCGGCATTTCAAACTCTTCGGGCACGAGATAGATGTCGGAGAGTGTAGATGGGCGACGGTCGCGCACACAGGCGCCGTTCATGGTCACGCGTCCGGCTTTGGGCGTGAGCAAGCCCGCCATGAGATAGATGAGAGTGGATTTTCCGGCGCCGTTGAGGCCGAGCAAGCCATATACTTTGCCGCGCTCGAGAGAGAGCGAGAAATCGGTGAAAACGGGCTTCTGCTTCAGCCAACCGTAGCTGAAAGCGAGGCGCTCCACCTGCATGATTTGGTTGTTGTTGTTTGTTTCGTTCATTGTTTCGTTCATAATTTTATATTTTTGCATTCGGATTAATTGTTCTCATTTTTTCAAGCATCACGGCACCAGGTTTGCTGTGTCTTAGTG
>JBJFEF010000129.1:6888-8222 GCA_051890435.1 Muribaculaceae bacterium | reverse complement strand
AGTAGCCATCGGAGGCGTTGATGCAGGCATCAACCGACTGCCTTACGGCATTGCCTTGACCACCGTTTTCAAATCCGGAGCCATTGCCCACATCGGGACCGCCGGCAAACTTCACGTCGCCATTGAGATACTTCTGAGCACGGGTGCAGAATCCCTGGCAGGTCCATTCGGTGGAGCCGTAGATGCTGTTTGCACCGGCGTAGGCACCAAGGAGTAGGAAATCGAGCTGATCGGCATATCCGGCGCGGTTCCATTCCTCGCTTGCCCAGCGAGAGAAGTCGGCAGCGGCGTTGTAGTTGGGGCTTGCCCAGTTTACGCCATACTCATAGTAGGTGGAGTACCAAGCGCCGACATACACACCGAAGCGGAGGTCGGGGTTTTGGTCTTTCACAGCCTTGCGTGCTTTCACAATGAAGTCGTGAATCACTTGGGCGCGGAAAGCGAGCCACTGCTTGAAATAGGTGCTCTCGGTGCAAGCCGGGAAGTCGCTGAGAGTAGTGCCGAGATATTGCTCAAACTTCTGCTTCGAGACGTCGCTGTAGTCGCTTGCCATGCCATCGTAGCGGCAACGGTCGAGGAAAATTCCATCGAGGTCGTACTTGGCGAGGTCGCCGATGATTGTGAGCAGATATTGCTGCACCTCATCGTTGGCAGGATTGAAGAACTTGGTTGCGTAGCTGTCGTCGTCGCAGTCCATGGCATTGACGAGCTTGCCGTCGAGCCACAAGGTAGTAGCCCACGACTTCTTGTCGGGCTCGCGGAAGAGCATACCTTGCTCGCCGAGGCCGTAGAGATAGCGACAACCGCCTGCCATAGTGTTCATGGCGGCATTAACGCGGAGCCCCAGCTCATGACCTATGTCGATGAAAGCCTGGAGATAGTCCCAAGTGGCAGTGCGCTCATAGAACTTGTAGCCCGAGGGCGACCACCAGTCGAGTTTTCTTACCTCTTGAGCCACCGACGACTTGAAGAGCACATCGCCCTCAGAGGGACGCACATCGACCACGATGTCGGTGAAGCCGGCATTGCGAGCTTTTTCGAGGTCGCGGCGGATATTGTCTTGGCTGTTGGCAAACTCGGAGAAGTTGGCGGCAGCGTCAATCCAGATGAAGCGAGGCTTGGAATTATCCACATCGGGCTTCGGGTCGGGGTCAGGCTCCGGCTCCGGGTCGGGAGTAGGCTTCTCAGTGCCGTTTCCCCAGTCCCACCATTGCACCTTGTTGTCGTCGCCGCACGACGGCAACAAGAGGGCTGCCATGGCTACAAAAAGAGAAGTTTTAAGAATATTGTTCAGTTTCATTCCTTGAAATTTCGTTTGTTTTTTTTGAATAGAT
>JBJFEF010000129.1:0-6788 GCA_051890435.1 Muribaculaceae bacterium | reverse complement strand
TTTTTAGTCGAGGGCGACTGCTGAGACAACCGAACGCTGCTTGCCGTCGCTGGGCTTGATTGTTTCTTTGCCATTGATGAGCATGCACGACGAACCGCCACCATCGAGGTTGCACGTCTCGGTGCAGCCGATGCCGAGCATCACATTGGCAACATCTTCAAGCGTCATGCCGGGACAATTGCCCAAGCCATCGCCTTGACAAACGAAATAGACCAGAAGGTCGGACTCGGGAGCGTAGCCGATTGCGGTGCGCGGACGGTTGCTCGTTGGGTTGATGAGCAGATATTCATTCTCGTGGCTATTGATGACCTTTCCTTCGCGCACGAGCACCGGACCGCCGCCAATGGCAGTGGCAGCCTCGAAGTTTTCGCCACCGGCAGGATAGGAGAGCGAAGGCACTTTGCCAGCCTCAAGAGGCATCGAAGTGGGGTACCAATAAGTCTTGTTGCTTGTGGAGGTATAAGTCCAGCCCACGAAGAATGATCCATCGGCACGCTGAGCGAAGGTGCCGCGTGGCATGTAGTAGTAGGTGGAATTCCAATCGGGGCTATCGACTTGCACATTGGGGCACACCATAGAGCCGTTGCGCCAGATGAGGCTCAGCGAAGATCCATCCCAGAAGAATCCACCATTGATGATGATGGCGTGCTTCTCGGCATCGTAGAACTGCGAAGGAGTGTTGTAGCCCTTCTCCTCGCCGAGGACGCTGAAAGAGGCTTTTTTGGCATCGGCAACGGCGATGTAGGCGAGACACTTCTTGCCTTCAACCACGTTTTCGGGCGAAGTGTAAACCTTGATGTGCTCGGGGAGAGCACCAAAGTCGGCAGTGGCATCGGTCCAGCCCTTAGCCACAAACGGGTCGGTGGGAGGCTCGGGTTCAGGTTCGGGTTCAGGGTCCGGCTCCGGGTCGGGAGCGGGATTGTTTTGACTCCAGTCCCACCACTGAATTTTGCCGTTGTCTTCGCCACAGCTTGTAGCAAAAGAAGCGAAAGTGAGGCAAGCGGCAGTTAAAAGAGTGAATTTTCTAAGCATTTTTTTTATAAAGGTAAGAGGTAAGAGGTAAGAGGTAAGAGATGAGAGGGTAGGGGTTAAAGATTGGCTTATCCATATCCGCGTAATCATCGACTTATCCTTAGCTATAACCTGCTGTTGAAAAAAAGAGCAATCCCGCCCGGGAGAACGGGATTGCCCGAATTAATTTAATCGAGTGACATCAACGCTTGATGCAGTCGGCAGTGTAGCCACCGAATGCCTGCGAGTTGTGGTCGTAGTAGTAGAGATAGAGCTTGTAGCCGTCGGCACTCGGAGCGATAACCACGTCGCCCGAAGCGATAGCGAAGGATCCTACCTGGAACCAATCAACGTAGGGGTTGGCAATTTCAAGGCAAGCGATGTCGGTGATGTCGGTACCGGTGAACTTGTCCATATTGCTTACGTTGTAGAGGTAGATTTGCGGACCCATACCCCAAGCCGGGAAGTGGCTAACGACGAAGAGAGCAACGTAGTTCTGGTTGTTGAATGCCTTAGAGTCGAGACAGTTAGGATTCAATCCCCAGCCCGAAGTATCGCTCGGGAATCGGCCTGTAACAGTAGCCCAGTCGCCTGCAACGTGAGAGAACTCGCTCGGCTCATAGTAGCTGAGGAATACACCGTCGCTGAGGTTCTTGGTGCGAGGCACTACGGTGGTGAAGTTGACAGGAGCGCCACCCCATCCGTAGCCTGAAGCAGAGATGTCGATAATCTGCGGTTCGCCCACCTTACCGTCTTTGATTTCGATGGCGGTGAACTTGCTGCTTGTTGTCACGCCCGGTACACCCTCGTGAGTGATGGTGATGAGAGCGTCCTTGGTGATATCGCCGATACACTTGATCTTCGAGCCAAGAGCGAGGTCGCAATTGTTGGTGAACGAAGTGAGGAGCTTTGGAGCCTCAGTAACCGAAGAAGTAGCGTAGATGCTCATCATACCGTAAGACTCGGTGTGGTTGCAGATGAGCAAGTGCTCAGCCTCATCGTTGGTGACAGCACCCGGCTCGGCTGCGCCAATGTTGATTTCGCCCTGCTTAGCGCCGGTCTGGCCATTGACGTAGATAGGAGTGCTTCCATTGCCCGGGCAGAGGATCACCTTGCCGTCGATAGCAGCGATAGTGGGACCAACCTCTACGTCGAATGCCGGCATTCCGAGGTTAGCGACAGGATCCATGTTGAAGAGAAGCTCAACAGTCTCCTTGTTGAAGCCTTGCTCGATCTTCTCGGGCTGCTCAACTACAATGGTATATTCCTGGCTTGTGGTGCCATCGTGAGCAGTGACTGTGAATTTCACAGGCTTGCTGTAGTCCTGCGGAGTGGCAGGGTCGGGGCTGATGGTAGCATGAGCCGAGATATCAGCCTTGGCAGTGACAGCCGAGAGGTCGATCGACGGGTCGGAAACCACGAGCGATACGGTCTTCTTGGTCTTGTCGATAATTCCTGAAATAGCAGGCTCTACGGTAGCAAACGAGAGAAGTTCGCAGGCGCTCGACTTCACGCGCTCACCGGTGATGATGATTTTCTTACTGTTGCCCTGGGCATCGGTGAAAGTAAATTCATTCTCCTTGGTGAGGTCGAGGACGGTGAGAGCCGGTGAGATGAAGCAGTTGGCGGCAAGAGCAGCCTGCACGCGCACGCGGGTCATGTATTGAGCCGTTTCGTCGTCGCTGGTGACAGGGTAGTAGTAGGGAACGGGAATCACCAGTCGATCGGGAATCGGGTCGGTGATGTCGAGTTTAGCCATCGTCTGGTCAACGAACGGACCGCTTGTGAAGATGGCTGTGAGGCTTGTGAGTCCTTGGCGGTCGGCGGTAGGAGCAACATACTTGGGGTCTTCGCAAGAAGACATTGCGAGCATCACCACCGCAAGGAGCAATAAAATATTCTTTTTCATTTTCGATTAATCATTAAAGGGTTAGTTCCATGCAGGATCTTGAGTAATCAGCTTGTTGTTCTCCAATTCGTCTTGCGGAATGGGGTTGGTGTACATCTTCTCGGGGAAGTTGCGGTCCTGGTCATCGACCTCCACATAGTGGTAGGTGAGAGCGCCATTAGCCTCTTTCTCAATCTTGAAGCCGTGAGCGCGGTTGCCGGTGAAAGCAGTGTGAGCGAGCTTCCAGCGGCGCATATCCCAATAGTAGTGACCTTCGTAGGCAAGCTCCACCTTGCGCTCCTGGCGGATGGCATCGAAGAGAGCATCACCGCTAAGGCTTGCAGAGAGTGCGGGCAGACCTACAGCAGGGCGAGTGCGCACATCGTTGACCTTAGCGACAGCCTCGGTGGGGTCGTTGAGGCGGTAGCAAGCCTCGGCATAGTTGAGAAGCACCTCGGCGTAGCGAATGAAGGTGAACGGCTTGGTACACTTTGAGCCATTTGCGAAGAGGTTGCTCTCATCTACACGCTTGCGCAGATAGTAGCTTGTGGTGGATTTACCCTCGCACATATCCTGCTTCATCCATTCCATCCAGCCGTCGGCACCGCCAACGAACGATTCGATTGTGCGGCCTTTCCAGTCGGCACCATTGTAGAGGATGGTGTGAGCGAATCGAGGCTCGAGCTGGTCGTAGGGCGGAGTGGCTTGAGTACCGTCGGCAGTGTGCCATGCGCTCCAGTCGGGAATACCGCCTGTCACTTGCTCAAACGACTCAACCATTTCCTGGGTGGGGCAGCCGTAACCGCCGCTCACGGGGTTGGCAAATGCTGCCTTGTCGCCACCGGGCGAGTAGTAGCAGTCAAATTCGTGAGTCTGAGAAGTGAGGTCGAAGCAGAACTGGAAGATAGCGCCTTCGCCACCCGGAGTGTAGGGAGTCTCAAGGTCGGCAGGCATTGAGTAGCCCATACCCATCACCTTGAGGGCAGCGTCCTTGGCGTCTTGCCAGCGCTCGGCATAGAGCATAGCGCGAGAAAGGAGAGCGTAAGCCACGCCCGAAGTGAGGCGGCCGTTTGGCTTGATGCTCACGGGCAGATGCTCGCCGGCATAAGAGAGGTCCTGATAAATCTGCTCATACACCTCGGCGCGGCCTACTGCCTCGTGGTCCTTCTGATAATCCTCCATGTTGTCGGTGTAGAGAATCATCTTGGAGTAGCGCTTAGCGAGAGTGAAGTAGTAGAAAGCGCGGAAGAAGCGGAATTCAGCCTCGATTTCAGCCTTCTGCTCATCGGCGAAAGTGCCATATTTGTGGAGGTTGGAGATGCTCTGGTTGGCAGTGGAGATGTAGCGATACATCGAGCCCCAGCAGCCAAGGTAGCTGTCAACGTAGCTCTTTGTGAGCGTAGAAGCTGTTCCGTAGGCAAACTCCGACGGAATGCGGTTCTTTGAAGTGTAGTTGTAACCGCCATATTTAAACAGCTCGGTGAGTGACTCAGAGAGACCGATGAAGCAGTCGCGGGTGCAACCGGTTCCATCGCCGTAGCCGTTGGTGAGGTTGAGGTCCTCATACATATAGTTGGCTTGCAACTGGGCATACTCATACTTGCTCCAGATGAGTTTATCAGAAGCAGAGTCGGTAGGGGTAGTATCGAGGAAATCGCTACACGACACCATCGACAGAGCAGCGGCAGTTGTGAATAAGCAACCTAAAATTTTTGTTTTCATCGATAATCAGTGTTTTAGAATGTTAGAGTTAAACCACCCATCAGAGTACGCTGCTGTGGGTAATATCCATTATTAACCTCCGGCGACTCGGGGTCGAAGCCCTTGGGAAGGTCGTCGATAGTGAAGAGGTTTGAGCCCTGGAAGTAGATGCGGAGCTTCTCGATGCTGAGCTTGCTCATCCACTGCTTCGGGAAGGTGTAGCCAATCTGGAGTGACTTCAAGCGGAGGTAGTCGCCCTTGCGGAACCAGAATGTAGAAGCCAGACCGTTGTCGCCACCGTGAGAGGTGTTGCCTGTGGTGAGGCGAGGCATTGTTCCGTTGGGGTTGTCGATGCTCCATGCATTGGTGACGAGGTAGAGAGGCGAGTTGCCACCCTCCTTGAAAGTCTGGGTCCAGATGGTGTTGTCGTCGTAGCCGTTGTAGTAGGTACCGGTCATCGACACGTCGAACTTGGCACCACCGGTGAACTGGGCGTTCAAGTCGATGCCGTTCCACTCAGCCGAGAGGGTGAAACCGTAGGTGATTTCGGGGCGGAGTCCGCGGCCGATACGTCCACGGTCGTCGTAGTCAATCTTACCGTCACCATTGAGATCGACATACTTGATGTCGCCCACGTTAGGACGAGTGCCAAACCAAGCAGAGTTGTCGATTTCCTCCTCAGAGCGGAAGAGACCGTCGGCTACCCAGCCGTAGGTGGCGTTGAGGCTTGTGCCGGTCACTTTCTGCCACTCGGGAGTGTTGGCTGCGTCGGGATACTTGATCCAGCGGTTCTTTGCCCACGATACGTTTCCGCTCACTGTGTAGTGGAATGGCTTGCCGCCGAGGTCGAACTTGTGGTTGTGAGTTACGAGCACGTCGATACCCTTGGCGTCGGTAGCGCCGATGTTGCCATAGCTCTCATAGTAGCCACCCATCGAAGGAGGATAGTCGCTACCGAGCGATTGCAGGATGTCGTAGGTGTAGTTGTAGAATGCATCAAACTCAACAGCCAAGAGACCATTCCAGAGGGTAGCGTCGAAACCGTAGTTGAGCGAGCGAGTTTTGGTCCAAGTGAGGTTGGGATTGGCGATATAAGAGAGATATACCGAGTTCATTGTGGTGTTGTCGAGGAATACCTTGTTTCCGAAAGCATAGGTGCTGAGGAAAGCGTAGGCGCTCGAACCTGAGTCGTCACCGATGAGACCGAGAGAAGCTCTAACCTTCAAGTCGCTCAACCAATCCTTCGTACCCTCCATGAAGCTCTCCTTAGAGAGACGCCATGCGATAGAACCAGAGGGGAAGAAAGCCCAACGCTTGCCCGAGGTGTTGCCCGAGAACTTGTAGGAGCCGTCGTAGCGTCCTGAGAACTCAGCGTAGTACTTCTGGTCGTAGTTGTAGTTGGCACGGAATACGTAGCCCATCTGGCGAGAGCGGTTGCTCCAGCCGTCGATGTCGCTCATCGTACCATAGCTCAGCTCGGGGAGCTCAGCGAAACTGAGGTCTTTGGCGTAAGCCGAGAGAGCGTTGCTGCGATACTCACGAGCCTCCATGAGGACGAGGGCAGAAACGTTGTGCACCTTGTTGAAGGTGTTGTCGTAGTTGACCTGAATGTTTCCGAGAAGCTGCTGACCATAGGTAGAGCCTTCGCCGAGTAGAATCGACGAGCCTTTTTCGCCGAGCACCTTAGTGTAGGTGTTAGAAGCCTTGCTATACTCCATTACGTAGAAAGGAGTGTCGAGGTTCTTGTTGCGCGAGTTGCTATAGTCGAATGCGCCCGAAACCTTAGCCGAAAGACCTTTTACCCAAGGCACATCAAACTGGAGTGCAATGTTGGAGCGCAACTCAATGGAGTTGGTCTTCTTCCAGCCCGACTGGTAGATTGCAGCGAGCGGGCTGTTAGGATTCGACATGTTGCTCGAAGTGATACCGGTGTAGATGTCTTCACCTGTAGTCTCGTCCTTCATAGTGGGCGAGAGGTAGGGGTGCATACCGATAGTCTGCTTTGCAATCGACATGTAGCCTACCTCATATTTGCCGTTGTCGGCACCACCCGAGTCGTAACCCGGCTGGCGACGGTCGCTCACAAAGCCTGAAGCACCCATAGTGAGTGTCCAGTATTTTGCAATCTTCGAGTCGAGGTTGAAGCGCATAGAGTAGCGGTTATACTCGAAGTTGTCGATGTTACCCT
>JBJFEF010000128.1:0-2254 GCA_051890435.1 Muribaculaceae bacterium | reverse complement strand
ACCTCTTACCTCTTACCTCTTACCTCTCACTCCACTCCCGTGTGCCCGAAGCCTCCGGCTCCGCGCTCTGTTTCGTCGAGAGTTTCCACTTGCTCCCACGCCACGCGGTCATATCGCGCCACCACCATCTGGCAGATGCGCTCCCCATTATTCACCACAAATGGCTTGTCAGAGAGGTTCACCAATATCACCCCTATCTCGCCGCGATAGTCGGCATCGATGGTGCCGGGCGAGTTGAGCACCGTCACCCCATACTTCAGCGCCAAGCCGCTGCGCGGACGTATCTGGCACTCATATCCCTCTGGCAGAGCGATATAGATACCCGTAGGTATCAGCGCACGCTGCATCGGAGCAAGCGTCACAGGCTCGCTCAGCGAGGCACGAAGGTCCATTCCGGCACTGTCGGGGGTGCTGTAGTGTGGCAGCTCATTTCCCGATTTGTTCACCACTTTCACGGTTATGTCATTTCCTTTCATAATTGCTCATTTATCCTTTTATTGTGCGAAAGTAGCAATAATTCCGAAACTATTCACTATCTTTGCACTGTTTTTATAAAAATATCTTCTATGGCAAACAAATTGTTTGAGATGGTAAACGCTAATGCAAGCCGTTTTGGCGACCGTGCCGTTTACTATCATAAAGATAATATCACCAACAGGTGGGAAAGCACTTCATGGACCGTTTTTCAGCGCGAGGTTGAGAATGTGTCGCTTGCTTTCGAGATTCTTGGGCTTCAGCCACAGCAGTGTGTGGCTGTTTTCTCGCAGAATATGCCCAATAATCTTGTCACCGACTTTGCCTCTTTCCGCAATCGTGCAATCAGCGTCCCAATATATGCTACCAGCTCGAAAAGTGAGGTGGATTACATCGTCACCGACTCCAAAGCTCACATCCTTTGCGTGGGTAGCCAGGAGCACTACGATATTGCCCGCCAAGTGGCTCGTGATAACAGCACAATCAGGCAAATCATCACCTACTCCCCCGACATTAAGCTCGACGACAACGACTCCTCCACCATCACCTGGGCAAATCTGCTCAAACTTGGTGCCGCAGCTTCTGCTGCTTGCCGCAGCGAGCTGAAAAACCGTGAAGATGCTGCCGTGCCTGCCGATATTGCCTGCCTCATCTACACTTCGGGAACCACCGGCGTGCCTAAGGGTGTGATTCTCACTCACCACAATTTCGATGCAGCTATCGCAATGCACGAGCGTCGCCTCGAATACGACCCCGAGCACGACACATCGCTCTGCTTCTTGCCGCTCTCTCACATCTTTGAGCGTGCGTGGACCTACTTCGCTATCTCACAAGGTATTCGCGTGTATATCAACCAAAACCCGAAGCTCATTCAAGACGCAATCAAGGAGGTGCACCCCACCATCATGTGCAGCGTGCCGCGCTTCTGGGAGAAAGTTTACACTGCCGTACAAGAGAACATCTCGCAGATGGGTTTCATTCAGAAAGCCCTCGTGCACCGCGCTCTGAAGATTGGTTATATCCGCAACCTGAAGTATGCCCGCACAGGACGCAAGGCTCCGGCAATCATCGAGGCTCAATATCGTTTCTTCGACTCGAAGGTGTTCTCGAAGGTGCGCAAGGCGATTGGTGTGGATCGCGGACACTTCTTCCCCACCGCAGGCGCTCCGCTATCAAAGAATATCACCGAGTTTCTGCACTCAATCGGCATCAACATAATGATTGGCTACGGACTCTCCGAAACCACTGCCACCGTCACCTGCTTCCCTAAAGTGGGATTTGAAATGGGCACCGTGGGTACTCCGCTTCCCGAGGTGCAATTCAAGATTGGTCCCGGAAACGAAATTCTCGTGAAGGGCGAAACCGTGATGCAAGGCTACTACAACAAGCCCCGCGAAACCGCCGAAGCTTTCACTCGCGACGGCTGGTTCCGCACCGGCGATGCCGGCATGGTGTCGGAGGATGGAAGCCTCATTCTCACCGAGCGCATAAAGGACCTTTTCAAGACCTCAAATGGCAAGTACATCGCCCCTCAGGCTCTTGAAAGCCGCCTCGGCGAAGACCGTTACATCGAGCAAGTTGCCGTCATCGGCGACCAGCGAAAATATGTCACTGCTATCATCATTCCTGCCTACGAGGCGCTAAAGGAATATGCCTCAAAGCACAAGATTCAATATCGCAGCATTGAGGAACTGGTGAAAAATTCCGACATTATCAAGATGATTCAAGCACGAATCGACGAGCTCCAGAAGAATTTTGCCTCCTTTGAGCAAATCAAGCG
>JBJFEF010000127.1:0-2258 GCA_051890435.1 Muribaculaceae bacterium | reverse complement strand
AATGAGAACGGACAAAACCTGCTACTACTGCAAGCACTTATGTTGTTACGGCTACCAGCATTGGGGTTGTAGGCGCACGGACGAACCGACCGGCGCGGACAGCACCTGCCCCGAGTGGGAAGAAGAATAGCCGCCACCACGAGCCAAGCCCCGCAAAAAGGGCTTGGCTTTCGGGGACACGTCCCCACTACTGCCGACAGGTCTCGCGGACACTGCCGGCTTTTCTTTTTCTCCCTTGCATAATGGTTTCGGGGACACGCCCGAACCCGCCCCTTTTCTTCTCCGACACGGCTGGCTACCCGCCGCCGGTCGGAAACATTGCCGATACCATCTTTGCGACACGGTCGCCGCAGGTGGTGTCGGCACAATAAGGTTATAACAGCGGCATTCTGCGTGGCTTCGTTGCTCTACGCTACGCAGAGTGCCGGCCGTTATGGTTTGCGCTTGCCCTGCGATGGGGCTCTTGTGCCGGAGGTCATCCGATAAGGTATAATCGGTTTAACTGCTTCATATTCGCATTTTTTTGAAATACTTGTTGCCGCACAAAGTTCGTTATCGAGTTTTGTTGAGATTGTTTTCGCACTGCAAAGGTAAGACGTGGGCGCGGACGAAATGCAAGGTCAGGCAGTCCCTGTTTTGCAAAAAATCTTCCTTTTATGGCTATGCTATGCTCCGCTATAAAAGAGTATTTTTAGTCAAAAATCTTGCATTTCTGCACCCACTACCTTTTGAAAGCAGTGGAAAACAACTCAACTCGACAACGACTTTATACGCAAGTATTCACCAAAAAAATTCTACGAATATGAAACAGTTAGCATTATTTCAGATGACCACCGAGGCACAGAGCCTCACCATCGCAGGACAAGCAAAATTGGAAAAACAATCTAACATCTCTTCCAACATTACCGCAAGTACGAGATTTTTCGATTGCGTTTGCGAGCCGAGCGCAGCGGACGAGGACGGCGTTTGGGGTGATATTTATGACGAGTACGAAGATTTTGAGTATTGCAGCCGTGTTTGGTAACCAAGTAACAAATAACATATTTTTCTAACTTTCAAAATTATTACAACTATGACAGCAACCGAGACAAGCGCACCGAGCGCACGAGTAGCCACCGCCAAGGCAAGTGTAAAAGCAGGGCAAGTAATGACCGCCGCCGAGTTACAACCCACCGCGCAAACCGCCGAGAAGACCAAGACCGCAAGGCAGTTAGAAGCCAGCGAAAAGCGCGAGCAGTTAAAAGCCATTTCCGCCGAACTGCAAGCACAGCGCGACCTTATGCAGGTGATGGGGATGGAAGACCTGCCCACAATCAACGAAATGTTACACGACTATTATGCCAAGAAAAACAACATCACCGAACTAAACACCTTTGACCAGTGGAAAGATAAGGGCTACCAAGTCCGCAGAGGAGAAAAGGCATTCTTATTTTGGGGCAAGCCGCGCAGCAAGCAAAAGCAGGAGGAGCAGACCGCCGAGGAGCAGACCGAGCAGGAACAGCCAACCGAGCAGAACGCCGCCAAGAAAGACGAGTATTTTCCCATTTGCTACCTATTCGACATTAGTCAGTGCCGCAAACTCTAACCACCACCGCCCGAGGGGGCAACGGCAAAGCCGACCCCCGAAAGGGCAAACCACAAGACCACAATACAAATACTAACTACAAAACAATTACAACAATGAACACAACATTTTCACCATTGACCCGCGAAGAGATTTTTGCCCACAAGATGAACCACGAGACCGAAAACCCCGCAATCTATTTGGGGACATATCGGAAGTATAATTGCGGCGACCTATACGGCAGATGGATAGACCTCACGACCTTTGACAGTTACGAGGACTTTTGCGACTATTGCGCCCGCGTGCACTTTGATGAGTTAGACCCGGAATTTATGGTGCAGGACTTTGCCAACTATCCCCGCAGCCTATACCACGAGAGCGGGCTGCCCACCGCGGAGGAGTTCCGGCAGATACAAGACTTGGCAGACTTGGACGAGGACGAACGCGAAGCGTATAGTATCTATTTAGAGACCTACAACGAAAAGGCAGACTTGGAGGAGTTCCGCGACCATTATGTCGGCAAGTACAGGAGCGGCGAGGAGTTCGCCGAACAACTTTGCGAGGATTGCGGCTATTTGACGAACGTGCCGCAGTGGCTGCAATGCTGCATTGACTACAAAGCCGCGTGGCGTATGCTTGACACAGGTGGCGACTATTCCGAGCACGATGGGCATATCTTCCAATAACCACCCGC
>JBJFEF010000126.1:0-2266 GCA_051890435.1 Muribaculaceae bacterium | reverse complement strand
GGCAAGTGGGGTTACTTCTTTGATTTTTTCTTTGATTTTGCCACTTTAATGCCGTCGCGGGCAAGGAGGGCGTCGATGGTGGGCTCGTTGCCACGGAAACGCTTGTAGAGCGTCATGGGGTGCTCGGTAGAGCCTTTCATAAGGATATTTTCCTTGAAAGAGCGAGCTGTAGCGGGATTGAAGATGCCGTCTTCCTTGAATTTTGCGAATGCATCGGCATCGAGCACTTCAGCCCACTTGTAGCCATAGTATCCGGCTGCGTATCCACCTGAGAAGATGTGAGAGAACTGTGCTGAGATGATGGTGCCTGGAGCAGCATCGAAGATTTTCACAGTCTTGAGAGCTTCAGCCTCAAAGGCAAATGGGTCATCGACCTTGGCGGTGATGGTGTGCCAAGCCATGTCGAGCAAACCGAAGTTGAGTTGACGGATGCAGGCATATGCAGCGCCAAACTGCGAAGAAGCCTGAATCTTGTCGATTAGCTCTTGAGGCATGCTTTCGCCGGTGATGTAGTGCTTTGCGAAGCTGTCGAGGAATTCCTTCTGCGAGAGATAGTTTTCATTGAATTGTGAAGGAAGTTCCACGAAGTCGCGATATACGTTGGTGCCCGAGAGCGACTCATAGCGAGTGTTGGCGAGCAGACCGTGAAGTGCGTGACCAAACTCGTGGAGGAAAGTTTCAACCTCGGAGTAGGTGAGGAGAGAAGGCTTGTCGGCAGTGGGTCGGGTGAAGTTCATTGTGATGGTGACGATGGGGCGGATGTTTTTTCCGGTGGCATCAATGCATTGCTCACGGAAGTTGGTCATCCAAGCACCGCTGCGCTTTGTTGAACGAGGGAAGAAGTCGGTGTAGATGATACCGATGAAGTTGCCATCGTTGTCGGTAACATCATAAGCCTTCACTTCGGGGTTAAACACCTGAGCGTTGAAGTTCTGGGTGAAGTTGAGGCCATAGAGGCGAGTTGCAAGACCAAACACACCTTTGACAACGTTGCTTAGCTCGAAATAGGGGCGGAGCATCTCGTCGTTGATAGCAAACTTGGAATCTTTGAGCTTGGTGCTGTAGTAGGAATAGTCCCAAGCTTCGAGCTTCATGTTCTTGCCTTCGAGCTTAGAAGCGAATTTTTCAAGCTCTTTGAGGTCGTTCTTGAGCACGGGAGTGTAGGCATCGCGAAGCTGATAGAGGAGCTTGTAAACATTATCGACGTTCTCAGCCATGCGGCGGCGGAGCACATAGTCGGCATAATTCTCATAACCGAGCAATTTTGCCATCTCGTAGCGGGCGTAAGAAAGCTCCTTGATAAGCTCGAGATTGTTGTATTGGCCTTCAGTGTTGCGCTTGTTGTACATCATGTAGAGCTTCTCGCGGAGGTCGCGGCGAGAGCTGTACTTCATGAACGGGCCATAGCTCGGTGCTTGGAGGGTGATGAGGTAGGCATCGTCCTTTCCCTTAGCCTTGGCAGCGTCTTTTGCAGCCTGGAGAGCACTCTCGGGAAGACCGTCGATGTCGTCGGCAGTGAGCCATAGCTCATAGGTGTTAAGCTCTTTGAGCACATTCTGCCCAAATTTGAGAGAGAGTTGCGAGATGCGGGTGGAGAGCTCGCGATATTTCTCGCGATCGGCACCTTCGAGGTTGGCGCCGTTGCGGGCGAAGCTTTGGTAGCACTTTTCGAGGAGCATGAGGTCCTCGGTAGAGAGACCGCTGCGGTCGCAATTTTCATACACAAATTTCACGCGCTTCCACAGTCCTTCGTGGAGTGAGATGAAATTGCCATATTCAGAAATTTTTGGGGAAACGCGCTGGGAAATTTCCATCAGCTCATCGTCGGCATTAGCTGAGAGGAGAGGATAGAACACATTGAGGACGCGGTTGAGGTCGCCACCAGTGCGCTCAAGTGCAACGATGGTGTTGTCGAATGTGGGCTGTGCCGGGTTATCAACAATAGCTTGCACTTCAGCCTTAGCCTTATCGATACCAAAGTCGATTGCAGGCTCAAAGTCCTTGTTGGTGAAATAGTCGAACGGAATCATTCCGTTCAGCGTCTTGAACTCACTTAAAAATACATTATCAGCATTCATCAATGACATTGATAATAAAAGAGTTAGTGAAATGAATAATTTTCTCATATTATTAGGGGATATATAATAAATTATCACATGTGGTTACACACAAAATATGGCAACTGACGTGCACCGATAGCACGAAGATTGCCACTATATTGTAATTGCACTGCAAAAATAGGTAAAAATTTTGCGTTGCAAAAATA
>JBJFEF010000125.1:0-2272 GCA_051890435.1 Muribaculaceae bacterium | reverse complement strand
CGCCATAGCCGGAGTGGCACTGTGTGGCTATTCATTGCTCAGCTATGGAGCATTCCTTGGGCGCGAGATGTCGAGCAATCTCAATGTCGATATCACGCGCATAGGTCATGCACTACTGAGCACCGACAAGTGGGGCTATCTGCTTCCTTTCGAGGCGATAAGCATCTTGCTGTTGGCATGTATAATCGGAGGCGTTGTTATAGCCCGTAAAAGATAAGAAAGGGTAAGAGATATGGAAATAACAATGTTGATGTATTTGATTCCCAGCCTCATCATGTTCGGCTGCGGTGTCTATGGGTTCATCACCCGCAAAAATATGATAGCAATATTGATATCGCTTGAGCTTATGCTCAATTCGGTCGACATCAATTTCACAGTGTTTAACCGGTTCTTGTTCCCAGGTCAGATGGAGGGAATGTTCTTCACTCTGTTTGCCATAGGTATCGCCGCAGCCGAGACCGCACTCGCCATAGCCATTGTCATCAATGTGTTCCGTGCAGTCAAGAAAGTCGATATTCGTGAACTCACCAAAATGAAATTTTAAGATTTATGGAATTTTCATATACAGTAGCCGTATTGATAATCCCCATAGTGATGTTCCTGTTTTTGGGAATTGTTGGGGTAAAGCTGAGTAAGAAGACAGCGGGATTGCTTGGCACATGTGCAATGGGAGTGACCACACTCCTTGCCTATGCGTCGGCACTCACTTATTTCTTCGGCACATCGCAGGGCCAGATAGTGGATGGCGTACGCCAGCAGCTTGCAGTGCTCGATATTACTTGGCTTCAATTCACTGAGAATCTGGTAATTAAATTAGGAATCCTCTTAGACCCGATATCGGCAATGATGCTCATCGTGATTACCACGGTGTCGCTCATGGTGCACATCTATAGCCTTGGCTATATGGATGGAGAGAAGGGCTTCCAGCGCTACTATGCGTTCTTGTCGCTCTTCACATTCTCGATGCTCGGACTAGTGGTGGCTACCAACATTTTCCAGATGTATATCTTCTGGGAGCTTGTGGGTGTGTCGTCGTATTTGCTGATTGGCTTCTACTACACCCTTCCGGCAGCTGTTTCGGCATCGAAGAAGGCGTTTATCGTGACACGCTTTGCCGACCTTGGCTTCTTGCTCGGAATCTTGATTCTCTCGTTCTATACCGATACATTCGACTTTGTGACACTCACCAGCAATCCGGGAGCAGCCATTGCTTCGGCAGGAGGCGCTACATTCATGGGCTGCTCGGTGATGGCATGGGCACTCACTCTCATCTTTATGGGAGGTGCCGGTAAGTCGGCAATGTTCCCGCTCCACATTTGGCTCCCTGATGCAATGGAGGGTCCGACACCTGTGTCGGCACTTATCCATGCAGCAACCATGGTGGTGGCAGGTGTGTATTTGGTAGCACGACTCTTCCCGGTATATTGCCTTGAGGAAGGCACAATGACGGTGATTACGGTGATCGGTTGCGTCACAGCACTCTATGCAGCTGCGGTGGCATGTGTGCAGAGCGACATCAAGCGTGTGCTTGCATTCTCAACTATCTCGCAGATTGCCTTTATGATTACATCTCTTGGAGTTGCACGCCCCGAGTTTCACGAGGGCGTAGGTTATATGGCTTCGATGTTCCACTTGTTCACCCACGCAATGTTCAAGGCATTGCTCTTCCTTTGCGCCGGTGCCATTATCCATGCAGTTCACTCAAATGAGATGAGCAAGATGGGCGGACTTCGCAAGTATATGCCTATCTGCAACATTGCATTCCTAATCGGTTGCTTGGCAATATCGGGTATCTGGCCGTTTGCAGGCTTCTTCAGTAAGGATGAAATTCTTGTGGCAGCCTATGCCAACAGCCCGGTATGGGGCATTTGGTTGTCGGCAGTAGCTGGAATGACAGCATTCTATATGTTCCGACTCTACTACAAGATTTTCTGGTGGAATAATCCCGACTATGGACACCACACACCGCATGAGGCACCGATGACAATGACGTTCCCGCTCATTTTCCTTTCGCTTGTGTCGATTGTGGCAGGTTTCATTCCGTTTGGAGAACTTGTTACGTGGAACCGTGAGGCATTTCACACCCATATTGATTGGGCAGTGGCAGGAACCAGCACAGTGGTAGCCGTAGCAGCAATTGCCCTTGCTACAGTGCTCTACTACAAGGAGAATGCAGTGCCCACCAAGATGGCAGATGCATGCCGTGGACTTTGGACAGCAGCCTACAAGCGCTTCTACATGGATGAGCTCTACCAGTTTATCACCCACAAGA
>JBJFEF010000124.1:5031-8302 GCA_051890435.1 Muribaculaceae bacterium | reverse complement strand
TTACACACGCTTTACGAGAGCAATCAGGCACAGCTTATTGCCGTATATGGCAGACGAAGAGTGGGGAAGACATTCTTGATTGACCAATCTCTTGGCGACAAGATAACTTTTAGGCATGCAGGTCTTTCGCCAGTTGATAAAGGCGGGAAAAAGAATCTAATGCCAGAGCAGCTCAAGCATTTCTATCACTCATTGCTTCTTCAGGGCATGGAACGAAGTCATGTGCCAACGTCGTGGCTCGAAGCGTTCTTTATGCTAAGCATGCACTTGCAAAAAATCAACACCGGCAAGCGCCAAGTGATATTTCTCGATGAGCTACCATGGATGGATACTCCACGCTCGGGATTTCTCACTGCATTTGAAGGGTTCTGGAATACATGGGCTTGCCATCGCGACAACGTGATGGTAATAGTGTGCGGCAGTGCAAATTCGTGGATATTAAACAAATTAATCAACAATCATGGTGGTCTCTATGGCAGGACAACTCACATAATCAAGCTGTCGCCATTTACGCTTCGCGAATGTGAGCTTTTCTTTAATAGCAAGAATATACCAATATCACGATATGACATCGTACAAAGCTATATGATTTTTGGAGGTGTTCCATATTATCTCAATTATTTCGAGCCGCAACTAAGTCTGTCGCAAAACGTGGATAAACTGCTATTTTCCAAGAATGGGAAATTAAGCGATGAATATGACTTGCTTTTCTCTTCGGTCTTCTCATCTCCCGAAGAAATGAAAGCAATCGTAAATTTCGTTGGAAAAAGACGCTCAGGATATATGCGTAAAGAGATAGCTGCCGCCATGGGGATTGACGACAGTGGTGCTTTGACTGAAAAGCTCAAAGCTCTTGTAGCAAGTAATTTTCTCGTGGAATATGTTCCTTTTGGACAGAGTTTGCGTAACACGCACTACAAACTCGTTGATCACTTTTGCCGTTTCTGTCAGACGTATAAAAATGGTCGCAAAGGGACTACGGAGGATTTCTGGACACAAAACGTTGATTCGCAATCGGTGATTAGTTGGCGTGGCGTCGCTTTTGAAGAAGTATGCTTTAATCACATTTCACAGATTAAGGAATCATTGGGAATATCGGGAGTATCTACAGAACAGTCGTCGTGGATTCAACAGGGCGACAAAAATACAGAAGGGACGCAAATCGATCTAATCATAAAGCGCAAGGATAATATCTACAATCTATGCGAGATGAAATTCTACAGTGAGGAATTTACGGTTGATAAAGCATATCATTCCAAACTTGTTCACCGCAAAAATCTTCTGTTAGCACAAGTTCCACGCAAAGTGGCAATACATAGCACGCTTATCACTTCCTATGGATTGAGGCGCAATGAGTATAGCGGAGATTTTGTGAGCGTTGTCACATTAGATGGGCTGTTCTCGAAATAGGGTGGTGTTAGTCCTGATTTTTGATTTAATCACAGCACCCACTTATTCTATGTCACGACAGGGCTTTGCATAGGAAAGCTGTGCGGTGGAGGAAGATGGGTTTGACGTTTTTTAAGAATTGTAGAGAAATTTTTTGATGAAAAAGTTTGGTAATGCAAAAGTAAATGCGTTAATTTGCACTTGATAATAGTGAATTTGAAACAACTATTGGCGGTGGCTAATGCCCCGAAAATGAGACATTACAACAAACGCATATAGAAAATAACAATAATATTAACTAAAAGCTTACGTATTATGAAGAAAACTTTACTTTTTGGTGCTGCAGCTCTTATGGCACTTGCAGCAAATGCACAGACTTTGACTGGTATCACAAAGGTATGGGAGCACTCAATGGCTGACCACACCACAGGTGAAACTCGCTCAATTGCAGCTCTTGGCAAGTATGCTGTAGTTCCTAACAAAACTACCGGTATGGTAGAGCTTTGGGACGAAACCGGCAGGGTTAAGGAATATGATGTAAACACTTGGGCTGCTGGTCAGGAGCTTGGCGACTTAACATTAGGTACAGCTGTTTCGACTGACGAGGCAGGAAACATTATTGTAAACCTTGGTTTCTCAGGTGTAGGAAGTTGCCGTAATTTTGCAGCTATTCAAGCTGATGGCGAGATGTTCTATATCCCGTGCGAGTTCCCGGGCGATGCTATCATTCCTGAAGGAGCCGGACGTATGGACTATCTTGGTGATAAGACTGCCGGCGACATCACCTCAAACGCATTTATCATCACTTGCCCGAACAAAGTAACACAAGCTGTCGTTTACAACATTTATGAGAAGGAGCAAGATCCATCTTACAGCTATGTAGTAAAGATCGGCGACGAGGAAAACACTGAAGCTTGGAACACAGAGTCATCGGCAATGCCGCTTCTTCCTCTCGGTGAAAACGCAGAAAATGCCCCTAAGTTCATCGCTCGCAACCGTAGCATTGGCGGCTTGCGCATAAGTGCAGATGGCAAGGAGTCTCTTCAGAAGGCTACATTTACAGGCGAGGCAACAATCGACTTCAGCAAATCTACTACTACCAACTTCACAGCTTGGACAGTAGGTGGCAAGAGCTATGTAGCGCTCACTCAGCCTGATGATGGTGTACGCACACACTCTTGGGAGGTATTCGACCTTGAAACTGCTCAGTCTCTTGCACGCTGGACAATGCCTGAAGGTGAGGCTGTTAACTATATGGTAGGTTTCGCTTCTTCAGTGAACGAAGACGGTACTGTAAACATCTATCAATTTAACCCAGGTATCCGTTTGGCTAAGTACACATTCGACGTAGCAGGTGTAGAGGGTGCTATTGCCGACGATGTTAATGCTCCGGTTAAGTACTACAACCTCCAGGGTGTTGAGATTGCAAATCCTGAGAATGGCTTGTTTATCAAGAAGCAGGGTTCAAAGGCAACTAAGGTTGTGCTCTAAAAGAAAGTGTGAATAAAATGATGGTGCCGATGTCGCAATAGCGGCATGGTGCAGAATACAGGCAGGAGGCGTAACCCCACGAGAGGTTACGCCTCCTGCTCACTTATCTGCCCCACCCCCAAGTGGCTCGGTCGCACCAGAGCAGTTCGTAGCGCAATGTAGGGTCGCGCCTTGGTGCGACCGAAGGGACGAAATACCCCATTCCACATCCGGCAGTTATTACGACAATCGCGTGTTTCCGTCATGCTTCGCTATGGGGTGGTGACTTTATAAAAGTGTCACATGTGACAGTTTTGTAAAGTCAAATTGGGTGGAGGGGAATGCTTTGTGGCTCGGTCGCACCAAGGCGCGACCCTACAGGGTGGCAGGGACACCCCCGGGCGGCTCGGAG
>JBJFEF010000124.1:0-4931 GCA_051890435.1 Muribaculaceae bacterium | reverse complement strand
CGCCCGATTATGCTGGCGCCGATGGAAGACGTCACCGACCCGTCGTTCCGGCTTATTTGCAAGGAGCAGGGAGCCGATATGGTCTATACGGAGTTTGTGTCGGCCGATGCGCTGATACGCAACATCAATAGCACCACGCGCAAGCTCTTTATCAACCCGGGCGAGCGCCCTGCTGCCATTCAGATATATGGCAAGGAGGTGGAGCCGATGGTGGAGGCTGCCAAGATTGCCGAGGCGGCTCAGCCCGATGTGCTCGACATCAACTTTGGCTGCCCGGTGAAGAAGGTGGCATCGAAGGGTGCAGGAAGTGGTATGCTGCGCAATGTGCCGCTGCTGCTTGAGATTACGCGTGCCATTGTGGATGCGGTGAAGATCCCGGTGACGGTGAAGACGCGCCTTGGCTGGGACTGCGAGAACAAAATCATTGTGGAGCTTGCCGAGCAGCTGCAAGATTGCGGCATCAAGGCACTCACCATTCACGGACGCACACGCAGCCAGATGTATAACGGCGAAGCCGACTGGACGCTGATTGGTGAGGTGAAGCGCAACCCTCGCATCACTATTCCCATCATCGGCAATGGCGACATCACTTCGCCCGAGAAGCTTGTGGAATATTTCGACCGCTATGGCGTGGATGGCATCATGGTGGGACGTGCCTCGATAGGTGCTCCGTGGATTTTCCGCGAGATGAAGCACTATATGGCTACGGGTGAGCGATTGGAGATTCCGGCAGCCGAGAAGATGGCGCTGCTGCGCAGGCAGATTCGCGAGAGCATCGACCGCATCGATGAGTACCGTGGCATTTTGCACATACGCCGCCACCTTGCTGCATCGCCGCTCTTCAAGGGTATTCCCAACTTTCGCAGCACGCGCATAGCCATGCTTCAAGCAGGCACGCAAGCCGAACTTGAGGCGATTCTCAACCATGTGGAGGCTACAATGCTCGGATAGGAGATGCCTATGCGGGAAAAATGTGAATTTTTCGATTAAACTATTACGAGGCGAGACAATCTAACAATAATAAAACGATACAAGGAAAGATTATGATAAAGAAACTCACATTCATTGCAATGATGCTTGCAGCTACATTCACCGGCTATGCCCAGGGCGGAAAAATGGGACGCTATGAGGTGAAGGTGGGTGATTTCAAGGTGCTGCGAGTGGTGAACGATATCAACGTGGACTATGTGTGCAACCCCGACTCGGCAGGAATGGTGGTGTTCTATGCCACGCCCGACAAGGTGAGCGCGTTTATGTTTGACAACAACGGCAAGGGCAAGCTGTCGATTCAGCTCTCTACCGACGAGGCTCTGACTCCGAAGGGGCTTCCCACGCTGCGCGTGTATTCGCAATTCCTGCTTGAAGCACAGAACGATGGCGACAGCCTCGTGCGCATAGTGAAGGTGGCACCGGCACCCAAGCTGAAATTCAAGGTGGTGGGCAATGGAGCACTCCAGGCTCTCGACTTGAATGCTACCAGTGTGGAGGCAGTGCTCTACACCGGCTGCGGCACGGTGGAGGTGAGCGGAAAGTGCACCGAGGCACACCTGAATGCTACCGGCTCGGGCGACGTGATTGCCGACAAGCTTGTGGCAGAGACTGCCAAGTGCAAGATATGGGGCACAGGAAGCATAAGCTGCAATGTGAATGGCGGACCGCTCTCTATCACCGGCTCCGGCTCGGGCAAGGTGCACTACCGAGGCACTCCGTCGGAGATTAAGTCGCGCCAGATAGGCAGCATCAAGGCAATTCCGATGAAAGACTGATAAGCGATAAACAATGAGTGATGACCTGAAGCTGAAGACGGCGCGGACACTGAAGTGGAACACGGTTGACCGCTTGTCGTCGCAAGTGCTCTATGCTGTCACGGGCATAGTGCTTGCCAATGTGCTCACAAAGCAGGAATTCGGGCTTGTGGGCGCAGTGCTTGTGTTTCAGGCATTCGCGTCGCTATTTGTGGATAGCGGCTTCTCGGGGGCGCTCATACAGCGCAAGACGCCTACCGACACCGATTATAGCACGGTGCTCTACTTCAACCTTGGGGTGAGTGTGCTGATATATGGCATCTTGTGGCTGTGTGCACCGCTAATCGACAGCCTCTTCAATGCCGGGGGAGAACTTGTTCCGCTCGCGAGAGTGATGTTTCTCACCTTTGTAATCAATGCCACGGCAATAGTGCAGACCAACAGGCTGATGAAGCAGATGGACGTGCGCATGATAGCCGTGAGCAATGCAGTGGGGCTTGTGGTGAGCGGAGCTACGGGCATAGTGCTTGCGTTGCAGGGATATGGTGCATGGTCGATAGTGTGGCAAAGCATAGTGCTCTCGGTGGTGAAATCGGGGCTTCTGTGGGCTACGTCGGGATGGCGTCCGCGAGCCACCTTCAGCATGGCATCGCTGCGGTCGATTTTTGCCGTGGGGGCAGGTATAATGACCAGCTCGTTTCTCAACACCACGTTCCAGAATATCTATTCGTTCATAATTGGCACTTACTATAATCTTGCCAATCTGGGCTGCTACACGCAAGCCGATAAATGGAGCAAGATGGGAGTGACGTCGCTGTCGCAGACGGTGACGGCATCGTTTCTGCCCGTGCTCAGCGGATGTCAGGACGACCGCCCGCGCTTTCACCGTATGATGGCGAAGACGCACCGCTTCACCGCCTATGTGGCGATGCCGTGCTTGGTGCTGCTTGTGCTGCTCTCGGAGGCGATATTCCACACGCTGTTTGGCACCAAGTGGGACGAGGCGATATTGCTGTTCCAACTGCTTGCGGCGCGAGGCATCTTTGTGGTGCTCACATCGCTCTACATCACGCAGATAACAGCCATAGGTGCTGCGCGCCGACTTGTGGAATCGGAGGTGGCGAAAGATGTGCTCACCGTGGTGGCAATCATAGCCACCATACCCTTCGGTATAGAGTGGCTTGTGGGCGGACAGGTGATAGCAGCGGCAGTGAGCTTTGTGTATTCGCAGTGGCTCGTGGCACGCACCACAGGCTATCGCATGGCGCCGATGCTCGGTGAGATAGCGCCCTATGCGGCAATATCGCTGATTAGTGCTGTTCCGGCAGCTGCCGTGGCACATTTTGTGCCGGCGCTGCACCCTGTGGTGATGATAGCGGCGCAGACGGTGGCATTTGCCGTGCCCTACGTTGCCATCAATGCCCTGCTGCACTCGCGCATACAAAGCGATGTGCTTAGCTACGCACTGGGGCGATTTGTCCGAAAGAAATAATCAATTACACATTGAGAAACCTGCCGCCGTCAGAAATCAAATTGACGGGGCGGGAATGTTATTGTCGTTATCAGATTGACGGGTCGGTAATGTTACTGTCGCTATCAGCTTGACGGGGCGGTAATGTTACTGTCGTTATCAGATTGACGGGTCGGTCTTTGGACGGTCATCGTCGTCGATGATTTGCTCATCGTCGAGTTCGTTGAGTTCTTCCTCGGGGATGATGATTTCTTCGCCCTTGTCGAGGAGGAAGAGGGAGTCGGCGCCAAAACTGAGCGAGTCGCTATCGACAGGCTCCTTCCAGCAAGCAGCGCAACCATATTCCGAAGCAGGGATAGGTTCTTTGGGGTCGCCAAACTTGCGGTGATATTGACTGAAACGCTTATCAGCCATCACCGATTGCAGGAAGTAGCCACATAGTGGAAGGGCGGCACGGCTGCCCTGGCCAAACTGGCTGTTGCGGAAGTGAATGCAGCGGTATTCGCCACCTACCCAGGCACCTACTACGAGAGCCGGAGAAACACCCACAAACCATGCATCGCTGTAGTTGCTCGACGAGCCGGTCTTTCCACCGAAATCGGTGTCGCCGCAGAATGGGCTCACATAGCCCCACAGAGCCATTGAGGTGCCACCCGGCTCACGCATACCAGCCATAAGCATTTGCTGCATGAGGAATGCCGAGCGATAAGGAATGGCTTGGCGGTTTTCGTCGCGTGCGGTGTAGATTACGTTGCCTTTTGAGTCTTCTATTCGTGTGACGAGCACCGGGTCGTGGTGCACGCCATCGTTGGCGATGCAGCTATAGGCATTCACCATTTCGAGGAGGCTCACATCGCTTGCGCCGAGGCTGAGAGCCGGGGCATTGTCGAGCTTCGACTTGATTCCCATGTCGTGAGCTGTGGCGATTACGTTGGGGATGCCCACTTCAAGTCCGAGTTTCACGGCAACGGTGTTGATTGATTGAGCAAAAGCCGACTTCAGAGTCATCGAGTCGCCCGAATATACGCCATTGGCATTTCGTGGCGACCACTTCGTGGGCTTTCCGTCGGGACCTGTTACGTCGAGGCTCAGCCACGAATCCACGCGGCGGTCGCAAGGAGCGAGGCCGCTGTTCATGGCAGCCGTATATACGAAGAGCTTGAAAGTAGAGCCAGGCTGACGCTTTGCGGTCACCTTGTCGTACTTCCATGTGCGGAAGTCAATATCGCCCACCCACGCCTTCACATGGCCCGATTGCGGCTCCATAGCCACGAAGGCGGTGTGCATGAATCGCACCATGTAGCGAATGGAGTCCATTGAGCTGATGGAGTCTTCGCGAATGCCGTCGTAGTCGAAGATGCGGACGCGGTGAGGCTTGTTCATATAGAAAGTTACGGAGTCGGGGTCGTCGGGGAAACGTGCGGCGAGCTTCTTGTAGGCATCGGTGCGCTTTGCGATATCCTCGATAAAGCCGTGGATTTCGCGGTGGTTCTCGTCTTGCCAGGGGTTTGTCGAGCCCCAGTGGCTTCGGAAATTAGCCTGAAGCTGCTTCATGTGCTTTCGTGCGGCATCTTCGGCATATTTTTGGAGACGTGTGTCGATGGTGGTGTAGATTTTGAGGCCGTCGCCATAGAGGTCGTAGCCATTGTCGCGGCACCACTCGCGCAGCTCGGCAGCCACAGCCTGGCGGAAGTAGAGAGCCTGACCGTCGTAGG
>JBJFEF010000123.1:0-2284 GCA_051890435.1 Muribaculaceae bacterium | reverse complement strand
GACAGGCTGTGGTGCGTGGATTGCAGGGACCTGAGACTGCCAAGCACCGCAAGCTCCTTGCCTGTGCCAAGCACTATGCCATACACAGCGGACCGGAATGGAGCCGCCACACGGCAAACCTCAACGACATCTCGCCACGCGACCTTTGGGAGACTTATATGCCTGCTTTCAAAGACCTGGTGCAGAAGGCTAAGGTGCGCGAGGTGATGTGTGCCTACCAGCGCTGGGACGACGAGCCTTGCTGCGGAAGCACGAAACTGCTGCAACAGATTCTCCGCGACGAGTGGGGATTTAAATATATGGTGGTGAGCGACTGCGGCGCCATTGCCGACTTCTGGATGAACCACAAGTCGTCGTCAACTCCTTATCACTCCGCTGCCAAGGGCGTGATTGCGGGAACTGACGTGGAGTGCGGCTTCGGCTATGCCTACGCCAAGCTGCCTGAGGCAGTGGAGCGAGGCCTGATAAGCGAGAAGGAGATTGACAAGCATGTGGTGCGTCTGCTTGAGGCACGTTTTGAACTTGGAGAGATGGACGAGCACGAGGCATGTGAGTGGTCGAAAATCTCACCTTCCATATTAAGCTGCAAGGAACACCGCCAGCTCTCGCTCGACATGGCAAGACAGACCATTGTGCTGCTGAAGAATGAGAATTTGGAAACGGGAAATGAAAAATTGCTGCCTCTTGCAAAGAAGCAGAAAGTGGCTGTCGTTGGTCCCAATGCCGACAACATCCCGATGATGTGGGGTAACTACAATGGTACGCCAAACTCCACGGTGACGATTCTCGACGGAATACGTGCCAAGGTGGGAAAAAAGAATGTGACATATCTGAAGGGCTGCGACCTCACTGAGGATTGTGTGGTGAACAGTTTCCTCACACAGTGCTCTGCCGACGGGAAGAAGGGCATAAGGGGAACATTCTGGAACAATACCACACGCAGCGGAAAGCCTGCCGCAAAGGAATATTATGTAAACCCCATTGCCGTGACCACAAACGGTCAGCACACCTTTGCCGACGGCGTGAAGATGGAAGACTTCTCCGCGCTCTACGAGACAACCTTTGCCCCGCAGAAGTCGGGCAAGGCTGTGATAAGGATGCAATACACAGGCGCTTTCGCGCTGAAGGTGAACGGCGAGACCCTTGCGCAGGACAGTACATGGCGCGACCAGCCAATGCGTTTCGAGATTGACGTGGAGAAGGGAAAGACCTACAACGTGGAACTCTCGTACCACACGGTGAAGACCTGGGGCGCGAACATGAAGCTGAACATCGGTGAGGAACTGCCCATTGACTATAACGCTGCCATGGAAAAGCTGAAAGGAATAGAGACCGTGGTGTTTGTGGGCGGTCTGTCGTCGCAGCTCGAAGGCGAGGAGATGCCGGTGACCATCGACGGATTCAAGGGTGGCGACCGCACTCATATCGAACTGCCGAAGGTGCAGCGTGAGTTCTTACGTCATCTTGCCGAGGCAGGAAAGAAGGTGGTGTTCGTCTGCTGTTCGGGTTCTGCCATTGCCCTTGCCCCAGAGGCTGAGCGTTGTGCTGCCATAGTGCAGGCGTGGTATCCGGGCATGGAGGGCGGCACTGCCGTTGCCGACGTTCTCTACGGCGACTACAACCCACAGGGCAAGCTCCCCGTGACATTCTACAAGACCAGCGACCAGTTGCCCGACTTTGAGGACTACTCGATGAAGGGTCGCACCTATCGCTATTTCTCCGACCCATTGTATGCCTTTGGTTATGGCTTGAGCTACACTACGTTTGAATATGGAAAATTAGAGGTGAGAGGTGAGAAGGGAGAGGTGAGAGATTACCAAACCGCCTCAAACCAAGGCTCAAGCACATCTCTCACCTCTCACCCCTTACTTCTCACCTCTATAAGGGTTCCCCTTACCAACACCGGTAAGCGCGAAGGCACTGAAGTGGTTCAGGTCTATATCCGCCGCTGCGACGATGTTGACGGCCCGTTGAAGACCCTGAAGGCTTTTGAGCGTGTGACATTGAAGCCGGGAGAGACAAAGAATGTGGAAATAAAACTCGACGAGGAGGCTTTCACTCTCTTCGACCCATCGACCAACACCATGCGTGCCGTGCCAGGAAAATACGAGGTGTTTGTTGGCAGCAGCTCGCGTCCCGAAGACCTGAGGAAGATTGTAATATTGAAAGATTGAAAGATTGAAAGATTGAAAGATTGAAGGATTGAAAGATTGAACATGAAGAAAAAAACAGTTTTATTGTCGATGGTGAGTTTGATGGCATCGGTGGCGATGGCGCAAAACCC
>JBJFEF010000122.1:0-8340 GCA_051890435.1 Muribaculaceae bacterium | reverse complement strand
TAACCTTGTCATCGTCGGCATTCTTGTAGCTGCGCAGATACTTGATGAGGTCGCCTGATGCGTCTTCATACTCCTTGCGGTTGGTGATGTCGCAGGTAATAATCTGACGTGACTTCTCGGGCAACTGCGTGAGTACATTCTGCTTCTCTCGGCGGAAGAAACAGCTCTTCCACAATCTGAAGTTAAGCTCCTTCATGTTGCTCGACAGCTTGGGTCCGGCACAATACCTATCGACAAACTTCTGATAACCTCCAAGCTCATCAAGCCGCCCGAGAATTTTCAACTGCTGGATCAAGTCGGTATTGTTGTTCACAACAGGCGTGCCGGTGAGGCAGAAAACGAAGTTCCTTCCACGGCTCAACTGATACACAAGTTTCGATTGCTGTGTCTTGGGCGACTTGCACTTGTGGCTCTCGTCTATGATAATGCTGTTGAACATTCCGGCTCTGCTGTCAATAGGGTCTTTGCGTAGATTCAGCTTGCCCTTGGTGCGCTGGCACACGAAGAATTTCTTCAGCGACTCGTAATTGGTGATGAACACCGGGCATAGAGGCTCGCCACTAGGCAGCTTCATTTCATAGTAGCGGTGCCATGCATCCTTGTTGCTGTCATCAAGTATCATGGCGTTGAGCCCGGCAAACTTCTTGAACTCACGTTGCCAGTTTATCTTCAGCGATGCGGGACATACGACAAGCGCAGGAAACGACTCTCCGTATATCTTTGCCTCTTTGTGTGCCTTGACAACTGAGCATATTGCCTGCAGCGTCTTGCCAAGTCCGGGCTGGTCGCCAAAGATGCAGCGTTTGTGGTCGAGGGCATAGCGCACACCCTCAAGCTGGTAGGGATACGGCTGTATGAGCATGTAGTGTTCGCCGGTGAACTCCTGCATCTCGGGGAGCTGATAGACATCGTCGGTCTCGCTCTCCTCCATCTGCACGCTGCTGCAATAGCGGTTACCGACTGCCCACTTGGCAAATGCACTCACATACCATTCACTATCCTGCCCTGGAGGATATAGTATGCTGTTGCGCACTATCACCCACACCTTATCGGTAGGGTCCCACCGCGGTCGTGCAGGCACTCGCTTTATCAGCTCTACGAGTTTCGGGTGATAGTCAAACGACAGCCTGTAAGTGCTCGGTGTCTGTGTTATGTGCAACGGTCTCATCACGCAGCGGGTCCTTCAGCAATTGGTGCCACATCAGCAGTGATGCCGGGGCTGGCGAATGGATCGTCACCATCGGGGGCAAAGTTGAGTTCTCCCTGCACTGCAGCATACTTCTTGTTGCTCACATACTGCTCCACTTCAAAGAGGAACTGCTTCACAGCAACGTCAAGTTCTGCGGCAAACTCGTAGTCAGATTCTGCACCAAGTTCAACGAGCGGTGAATTGATGTTAAGCACCTTGCCATTGCGAAGCAGACGCTTGCCTATGAGCATCGCAGAGTTGGCACAATCATCATATACAAGCCTAACGCCTGTGACGTTTAGGCTTTTAAGTAGGTCTCGGTTGCTGTCACAGTAGATGTCGTTGAAGTTAATGTCGTCAGCCTCTTTCTGTTCTGTGATGTCGGCGAAAAAAGGTACAAGATTATCGAGGGCTGCCATAAGGTCGGGGTGGCAAGGATTGCACCCGGAATAAGTGATTGAGTTGCCCTCGACATCGGTATATTGGGCTTCTACGCTCTTGCTCTTGCCGAGCTTTGCCTTCTCAAAATTCAAATTCATGATTATCTGTTTTTGTAATGTGAAACGAATTGCTTGTAATACTGGTCTTCGGGCAGAGGCAACGCTATGCCGAACTCGGCGGCTGCATCTGCCTTCACAAGCTCAAGGTATCGGCTGAACTGCACTGTGTTGAGATTGGCAGTCGAGCCGGGAATAACAACCTCTCTCCTGCCTACAAATACACGTCGGGAGAGGAACTTCTGTTTGTAATATTCGTGAACATCGTCCTTCAGAGTGCCGGTGTTTTCCTCGATGCACTTGTACCACATCCACAACAGTGAGTTCTGCGATACGCTCCGAGGCTCTACCTTGCGCGTTATCTTCACGACGTACTTGCCGTTACGGAGAAGGGAGCAGAGATAGTCAAACGTCTGCTCCATCTTCACTTCTCCGTTGCGCTTAGTCAGCAGCACTTCCATCAGAAAGGGGCTCCTTCATTGTGATACTGTTGTTGTGGCATTGCCTGCTGAGGATACATGGCAGGCTGTGCATATACAGGAGGCTGTTGCGGAGCGTATTGCTGTTGTGCATACGGCTGTTGCGGAGCATACTGTTGGGTCTGTTGCGCATACGGCTGTTGTGGTGCACCCTGTGATGCTCCATTGCAAGGATTTACCTGCCACACTCGCACATCGTGCCTCCAATATGGGGTACCGTCCATCTTCTGCATCTGCTTCGACTCAACCTCAAAGGTGATTTCCACGAGCATCCCAGGGGCAAATGCATCGAGCATCGAAATCCTGTCGTTGAACAGCTCGAATTGCAGCTCACTCGGGAACTGCACGTTTGTCGTGGTGTCGAGCACGCACTCACGCTTCTGCCATTGGTTGCCGTTCTTGCTGGTGCCGGTCACGATGCCGCCAATGCTCTTGATTCTTCCTATTTTCTTCATTGTAGCAATTATTGTTGATTATTTAAGTTTTAGTGTAAATGCTCCTTTTACGGTCTTTTTGGTGACGTATTTATCGTACATATCGGAGTGGTCAGCCTTGAATGCCTTGCTGTCGAATGTAGAACGTTCGGCGTCGGCTGCAATGGTGGCTGTAAACGCATCGGTCTTCCACGACTTGATACCGTGCTTCTCCATCGCTGTCCTCAGCTCGTCCTTCAGCTGTTTGAGGTTATCCTCAGCCTCCTTCGCACGCCTCAGGTTCTCTGTAATAAGTCTCACTACTGCATCGCTCACAAGCAATGCTTCTGCCTTGGGTACAGGCGGTGCAGCAAGCAATGGCATTATTGCCGACGGATTCGGGTGATGATAGTGCACCGTGCCTTCTTCATCAAGGCTCCACTCTGTGTTAAGCAGTTCCTTGACATTCTCGCTTGGCTTTCGCTCAATCACCCAGAAGGCAGCATCGCCACGCCTTAGCCAGTTGGCTGCAAGTCCCTCTACCTTTATGCCGGGATTCTGTGCCTCAAACAGCTCTGCATACACACTGAGTTGCCATGAGAGATAATCCTTGAGGGCATCGGTGTGGTCGGTAAAGTAACCGGGTTGTCCGTAGCCGTCGAGCGGATAGTAGTTGAGGTTATTGGTCTTCGTATCGACAAGCCACACACCGCCTGTGCTCTCATTGAGCCACACATTGTCGATGTTGCTTGCCCACCGCTCTCCGTCGGTAACATTGTACTCGTTGGCAAGCGGCTTGAAGCCTCTGCGGTGGCTTATGTAGCTCTCAAGCTCTCGGCTCACGTCCCACGGCTCTGCGCCGAATGAGTTGGGATAGGAAGTGGCTTTCACTGCTACATCATCATAAAGCTCAATCGCCTTGTGCACTGCGTGCCCGTATTCGGCTGCACGCGGAATGGCTACGTTCCTCACAAAATCACTCGCATCACCATACTCGCCGAGGTGAAGCACCGTGTGTATAAGCCCGGTGACACCGAGCAGTCTCTTGTCTCCAATGGAGTATCTGTGGAGCTCCTCGTTGAACTCCACAGACGGTTGTGCTAACTGTATTCCCATTTCTGATTACTGTTTGTCAAATTCCTTGGCTTTCTGCTGGCAAGCCTTGTAGAATGGCGAACCTGATTTGCAAAGCTCAGGGGCGGTGTTGCTCCACTTCACCCACAAATCGCCGTACTGCTGGTAGTCCTTGCAAGCATCAAGCTCCTTGAGTGCCTGCATCAGCATATCATCAGGAATTTTCTTGGTGTAGTTGTCATTAGGTGGGAGAGTCTTTCCGTTGCCTTTCTTGTCGGCATCAGTGGCAGAATTGCCGTCGTCGTCGGTATCGGCTGCTATGCCGAGCATGGCGCAGATCGCATATCGCTTCGTATAGGTAATTGCACTGCCTCGCTCCTGCTGTGACTTGTAATTCCCGATTGGACAGATACTCTTTATCCACTGCCCAGACTTGTGCGTCAGCAGCGTGATGATGTCACCGCCGCTAATAATCTGCATCACTGCAAGTCCGTTCTTGGCAAGCAGCTTCTGCGCCGACTTGAGCACGCCACTCAAATCAACGTAGCGGCTCTTGAAATAAGGGTTCTCCTTGTTGAGAGACGGCTGTTCTATCTCTCCCTGGAAAGCTGAAACAGCAGCCGAAATTGCACTGATTTCAGTGCTCATAAATGTCTGTGTCGTTTCTTCCATAATTACACTATTTATTGATTTGACTTATATTTGTTTTCTGATATAAAGGTAATCATTATTAACAAGTTACAAAAAGATAAACTTCACCATTTTGTCACCTTAACGTTTGCTGACATTACTTTCAGCCTAACGAAAATAAATCCGTTAGACGATGTTGCATAATACAGTAGTCGGTCCATTGCATTGCTGCTTTAGATAGTTGGATACTTTCGCGAAAGCGTCGGCAAACTTCTCCACATCTTCCTTATAGATGTAAATCCTTTGACGACCTTTCTTGCTGTCTTTTGTGGGTATGTCACTTATCTTGATGTAACATTGCCCGTTCTTGTCGAGGCAAGCGTCGATATAATATATCCGCGAACCTCCCGAGATTTCTTGGGTGTAACACGTCTTTTCCATATTGATGATATATATTGCAGCCGGGGGCGGAATCGAACCGCCAAGCTGTGGTAGTTCAACGGGCTTCCTTTATCCGTTCATTCCCGGCTCACGAATTAACAAGATTTGCCATATCCTCACGGACTCGACAAACGAAAAAACCAAATTAACTAATACTAAAACCAGTCCTATTGGACAAACATTTAGCTTTTACCATACGGTTGACATCATCAAAAAAAGCAATCCTATCTTCACAGACCGGATTGAGAGAAATAGAAATAAAATAGAATATTATTCCATGAAGTGTATAGAAAGTGTAACGTGGTGGAGGCGGCAGCTTCGACGCTGCAACCGTCCTCAGATCCCGAAGGCTCACCGTGTAGTGTGGTCTGTTATAAGCCTTTCGGCTACACGGTGAACTGCAATGAATTGCCACGCGGCTTTTCCGTGGCTGTCTCGCCTCCATGTGCCGGGATTGCCCGCCCGGCTCGGGGTTGTTTGATTTTGCTGATTCACCTTCTCAGGCTCACCAGGCGCTTTTAGTTGGATTTGCTTTAAGATGTTGTAGTTTATACTCTCACGAGCATATTCATGTAAAACACAGAAATGCTAACTTCTATATTTACCCAAAATTATATCTTTCATCCACATCGGCATAAGCCACTTTGAAAGTATTATCGCAGCTATCACATAGGCAATGCCTCCGAGGTTTATCATCACGTTGTCACTGTCGTTAAGTACAGCGAGTGCCGGTATCATCAGCACAAACACCACAGCGTATGTGGCTATGTATCTCATCGTTCTCATATCATTATGATTTTTGTGTTTCTTGTTCAATGTCATTTGTCAAGCATCCGGCGGCAGTGCCTCAGCACCTGCGACGCCTTGCAGAACCACTTGCCATTCTGGCTGTTGGTAGGCTTGCTCATCTCTATCTTGCCCTCCTCTATGAGGCGCACAAGCTTCTGTGTGCCGCCTACAATCTTTGCAGAAACCTTCTTGCCTAAATAGATGTCATCCATAACGGCAAACAAGTTGTCGAGGGCTATCTTCTCGGGGATTACCGGCGCTTTCATGATACTCTCGTCACTTCTATCGTCTTGTTAATCCTGTCGAGCCTGGTGCGCCATTTGCACCCTCCGCACGTCTCCTTCACAAGCACGCCCGACGGTATCGAGCGGATGTAGGCATAGCCATACCTTTCAATAGGAAAAAGCACCACCTCGCCGACTTTCATCTGTCGGAACTCATCCACTGCAGTGCCTTCTGCAATTCTCTTCTCTTTCTTCATATTCTTTTGCTTTTAAGTTGATTTGGTGCGGTGGCAGGCGACGACCCTGCTTTTGCCACAATCACCCTTTCGGGCTACACCGCACTCGGGAATTTTCATTAACTTTGTGGTGTCAAACATAAAATCAATGAATACAAGGTCTTTTTACAGAAAATGCAAGAAACTTCAACAGAAACTTGCAAATGACCGTATTATGAATGAGCCCGAGGTCGCTGAATTTCTCGGTGTGTCATCACAATATGCGAGTGAGGTAATGAATCAGTTAGTTAAAGATTCATTAGGCTCAAGATACGGTTACGGTCCAATATCAAGAGTGAATGCCACAGTTGTCGATTTGAAATTCTACAACCGTAAAATCAGAGATATGAATAATGGTCTTATTACACGCATAATTGCGATAGGGTCATTTATCCTCTCAATAATCTCAATACTGATGCAGGTGCTTTAGCAGGCTGCATGCAAATGCTATTATCGACATTATAAACGAGGCAATGCAAATGATGAGAGTAATCTTGCGCTGTCTCTCATCTTCGTTTCCGTTATTGTTTCTGTATTCCATATTATTGTATTTTTGGTATGGTGGCTGGACTCGAACCAACGACCTGCCGGTTAACCACCGACCGCTCTACCATCTGAGCTACACCATACGGCTTTATATATAGTAGGTAAAATTTATGTATCTTTTTATTACACCGCCCTTTTGCCACGAGTGGGCGTTCTCGCTTCCACGCTGATTCTTTGCATAGGATGTGGAAGTTATCAACCTATTCGCTGCACCACCATTGTCAATGCGGCTTTCTGCTTTCTCGGGCATGTTCACCTGCATCTTCCGTGGCTCTCAGCTCATCCTCCGACCTTCCAGGCACTCTGTGCCGGCGGTATCTTCGGGAAAATCCATCATGTCAATGTTCTCTTTTTTTACCTATGGGGGAGCAACAGGATTCGAACCTGCGTTGCCGGCTTCATTGCCGGAGCCTCCGCTGGTCGGAAGGCTAACCTCGTCCACTTGGTCTTATACTCCCTTCTGTAGCCCATTTCGGGGTCGGGGCTCTCTTGCCCCTCGGCATCGCTCTCTCTTGAGCGCCGTGATAGGTCTTGGTTAGTTTGACTTTGGCGAGGGTTACTTGATCGAAGCGAGCGTGAGCTGTGCAATCGTTGCGAGGGCATTCAGCTTCTCTTTCATCTCGTTGAGCTTGCGGCTCGTCGATGAGTTGATGCTGCACCACATTTCAGCATCCTTCTCCTTCTTCGCAAGTTGCTCCTCAAGCTCTGCGATACGCTGCGTCTTGGTCAATACATCGTCGCAGGTGATGTGGAAGTTGAGCGCATTGTCGTCGATGAACTTGCCTACCTCACTCACAGCATCAGAGCCGTTGTCATAAACCTTGATAATGTTCTCAGCCTTGTTAAGCAGCACCGGAGCCGATTCGATGTCACACACATAGTCCTTCAGAGCATTGTAGCTCTCGGCGTCCATTGCCTCGTAGATGTAAATCGTTGCCATAGCGGTAATTTTTTAGTTGTTAGTTTCCTTTATTATTCTTTGCTACAAAACCAAATTTTCACTATATTTGTGTGTTTGATTTTGTATGGTGCAAAGATAATCTCATTTGAGATAATTTGCAAGCGTAATGGAATAATAATAATCTCAATTAGGAATATTTAACAATATGCTATCTCGTATCAACACTATCATTAGCCAATCAGGTCTCTCAGTGAGAGCATTCGCTATCAAGTGTGGTCTAAAACAGAACACACTGAGTAATCAGTTGAATGGTAATCGAGAATTATCATTAGGTACATTAATGGCAATAGTAAAAGCCTTTCCCGAAATCTCAGCCGACTGGCTGCTGTGCGGCGAGGGCGAGATGCTGCGCTCAAGCAACAAGGAGGCTGAGCGTATCAGCAAGCTTATCGACACAATCACAACCCTCCAGGACGCCATCAACACCAAGAGCGAAACAATCGCAACCCTCACCGAACAAATCAAAAAACTCGAAAACAAAAAATAACGCTCATAATCACTACCAAATCAAACATATTCACTACCTTTGCAGACAGACAATAGTATGGAAACAATCGGCGACATAAAGTTATACTCTTTCGATGAGGTGAAAGACGAGCTGATCGGAAAGAAAGGCTCTAAAGCCCGCGATGAGTATGAGAGAAAGGTGAGCGAAACCTCGCAAAACAAACAGCATAAGTCAAACCATTAAAAAAACCCAATGTGATATGGAAAATTCAGTTTAGGAACCAATAAAATTGCCGATTTATTGTCGGCAGCAAAAATTTACCAATACTAACAACCTAAGTTTTAGCACCTTACACCAATTGTCGTAAAAGATTA
>JBJFEF010000121.1:0-8378 GCA_051890435.1 Muribaculaceae bacterium | reverse complement strand
GAGAGGCAGCGATTAATGCGTAACTTTAGTGCGAAGGAAATTTTTCTTTGTGCAGTCGATGTGAAACCTCGCAGATTTTATGTAAATTTGCAACACAAAAGAATGACACTCGATTTTTATGGTATTGAATTACATTTGGATAGCTTTCTTTGCGATAGCTTTTCTGGTTGCTTTGGGCGAAACGTTGTTTGATGGCAATTTGGCGATATGGTCACAAATTATGGAGGCATCGTTCACCTCAGCCGAACAGGCATTCAAGATTTCGATAGGTCTCACGGGCATATTGTCGCTGTGGATGGGCTTGATGAAGATAGGTGAGCGCGGAGGCGTGATACAGTTTTTCGGCCGCCTTATCAGTCCGCTATTCACTCGTCTTTTTCCGGGCATACCAAAAGGGCATCCGGCGATGGGGTCGATTTTCATGAATGTATCAGCCAACATGCTTGGGCTCGACAATGCAGCTACGCCGCTGGGGCTGAAGGCAATGCAGGAATTGCAGTCGCTCAACGACAAGAAAGACACAGCCACCGATGCAATGCTGATGTTCCTGGTGCTCAATGCGTCGGGATTGTGCCTCATACCCATAGGTGTGATGATGTATCGCTCGCAGTGCGGAGCCGCCAATCCCACCGATGTGTTCATACCCATAATGATAGCCACATTTCTTGCCACGCTTGTGGGAATCATAGCCTTGTGCCTGAAGCAGCGCATCAACATATTTGACCGAGTGATAATCGCGTGGATAGGAGGCTTGACGCTGTTTATAGGCAGTGTGATAGGCTATCTTGCCACGCTGCCCGAGGATAAGGTGGCAGAGTATTCGAGTTTTGCAGCCAACTTTCTGCTGTTCAGCCTGATAATAGGATTTCTTGCAGCGGGATTCCGCAAGAAAGTGAATATGTACGACTCCTTCATAGAGGGAGCCAAGGAAGGCTTCAAGACGGCAGTGATGATTATACCCTATTTAGTGGCAGTGCTTGTGGCGATAGGGATGTTTAGAGCATCGGGAGCGATGGGAGTGATAACCGGATGGATTACCGACGGAGTGTCGGCACTTGGAATAGATGTCGAATGGGTGGGAGCCCTTCCCACGGCGTTGATGAAGCCGCTGAGCGGTAGCGGGTCGCGCGGAATGATGGTGGATGTGATGAACACCTATGGCGCCGATGCCTTTGTGTCGCGCGTGGCATCGTGTCTGCAAGGCAGCACCGATACCACCTTCTACATACTGGCAGTGTATTTTGGCAGTGTGGGAGTGAAAAAGACGCGCTATGCCGTGCCCTACGCGCTGCTTGCCGATGTGGTAGGTTCAGTCTCGGCCATACTCGTGGCATATTTCTTCTTCGGGTGATGAAGAAGATGTGACTTTTTGGTGTTGTACATTATTGGAAAATGTGCTATATTTGCAAAAAAAGATTAAGGGATTGCATATTTCCCCAAAAACGGACAAATGAATTTTCTAATAAACCAACATATTTTCTAACTAAAAACCAACAGAAAGATATGAAGCGCAGTATTTTATTATTCGCTATTGTGGCGTGTGCAGCTGTTACACTTTTTGCACAGGCAAAGAAAGATGTGCTTTGCGTGTATAATTTCACCTATTCGTCGAGTGTGGGCAGCAACTATGCCGAGATGCTTCGTAACACGGTGATTGACGGCATCAACAAGACGGGCCGCCTCACAGTGATAGATGCCAAGAATGATGAGATTATGAAAGCCGAAATCAGCCGCCGCATGAGTGAGAATGCCCTCAATGAGGAGAATGCCCTGATTGAGTCGATAAAGACACTTGGAGCAAAATATGTGATGACCGGACATCTTGCTTCGCTTGCCACCACAAGCAAGTCGAATAACGGAAAGACCTGGTACACAGCCAAGGCAACATTCCAGATAAAGATATTTAGCGTAGCCGACGGCGCAGTGATTTGCAACGACACCCGCGAATCGACCACCAGCTTCCTATCGACGCACACCACAGCCGATGATGCCCGTTCGGAGGCAATCAAATATGCTTCGCTCAATCTTGATGACTTTGTGAACCAGTATTTCCCGGTGCTTGGCACAGTGATAGAGATAGCAGAGACCAAGAAGGACGAGGCAAAGAAGGTGTATATCGACCTTGGCTCGGACCTGGGAATAAAGAAAGGCCAGAAATTTGACGTGCGTGAGGAGCGCGAGATAGCCGGGCGCAAAATCAACAAGGTGATTGGCGAGCTGAAGGTGGAGGCTGTGGAGGCAGGCGACATTTCGCTCTGCAAGGTCACGAAGAACGGCAAAGTGATTCAAGCAGCGTTCAATGAGGGCAAGACTTTGAGCATTATCACCAAGGTGGATAATTCGATATTCTAAAACGATATTTACACTTTCAACGATAAAAAAGGGGTGAAAACGGGAGCGTGATGATGCCCTGTTGCCACCCCTTTGAAATTTCCATAGCCGCTATTGAGAGGTGATTAACACGACTATATATAACTAAAACCTACTGAAAAGATGAAGAAGACAATCACATTGATAATGGTGCTGCTTGCAATTGCAGTGAATGTCCGTGGGCAGCAAGCCGATTTTGAGCACGATGCAGTGCTGGTGGAGAATCGCAGCACGGCATTTGTGGTGCGAGCATCGGGACACTCAGCCGAGAAGAAGAAGGCAGTGGAGAATGCTGCGATGTCGGCGCTCGACACCTATCTCTTTGTGGGCATAGAGGGCGTGAATGGCGGCAAACCGTTGCTTGCCGAGAGTGCACGCGAGCAGAAGCCGGGATATTTCAAGCGATTGTATGAGGAAGGAAGATATAGCGTGTTTGCGCGAGTGCTCACCGAGAAGCCGAAGATTGACAAGCAAGCCTACGGCAGATTTGTCACGGCAGTGGAGGTGGCAATCAACTTCAAGTCGTTGCAGCGCGATGTGGTCACGAGCAAGCTTCCGGCTTACGGGCAGGAGCAGGTGGCAGAGCAAAAGCCGGTGGATGTGTCGTCGGTAGAGATGCCGCGGTTGCTGATACTGCCCGACTTGCAGCGACAGCAACATTCAGGCAGCTATATATCAGCAATGGAGGGCGATGCCGATGTGAGCATGGCGATGAAGAGCCTTGGAACGCAATTAGCCAAGCGCGGAGTGGAAGTGGTGGATTTCGGCAGTGCCTACGACTCGTATATCTTGGCAAATCCCGGTAGCAACCCGTCGGAAGCCGAGGCAGCTGTGCTTGCCAAGTGTGCAACGAAGGCGGTGTTGCTGGTGTCGGCAAGCCGCAAGAGGCAGTATAGCAGCAATGGAGTTACATTAGGCGTGAGGGCTGTGGATAGTGCTACCAAGGAGATAATAGCCACAGAGGAAACATCAACCCGACTAATCAACACCGACAATATATCCAAGCTCTATGATTTTGCCTCGGTGAGACTGTTGGCAAAGTTCATTCCGTCGGTGAAGGGAGCTTTGGCGCAGAGAATGAGCAAGGAGCAGACTGAAACGGTTGCGCAAAAGCCGGCACCGGTGGAGGAAAACCTCGACCCGATCGACGTGAATCTGCCCAAGGCAGCCGCACCAAGCGAAAACACCTTTGCGGTGATTATAGGCAATGAAGACTACAAATATGTGGCAGCTGTGCCATTTGCCGCGCGTGATGCCGAAATATTTGCGAAATACTGCCATGTGACGCTTGGCTTGCCCGACGACAACATACGCCTTTACACCAATGCCACTTATGGCGACATACTTGATGCAATCGACGACATACGGGCTATCTCGGAGGTGTATAACGGCGACATAAGGGTGATTTTCTACTATGCGGGTCATGGAGTGCCCGATGAGGCAACGCGCAAGGCTTATTTGCTGCCTGTGGATGCGCGTTCGCAGCAGTTGAAGACGTGCTACCCCATAGAGAAACTATATGGAGACCTTGGAGAGCTGCGTGCACAGTCGGTGACAGTGCTACTTGATGCCTGCTTCAGCGGGTCGCTGCGAGGCGACGGAATGTTGATGTCGGCACGTGGAGTGGCATTGAAGCCGCGCAACGACGAGCCCAATGGCAAGATGGTGGCGATATCGGCAGCTTCGGGCGACGAGACGGCATATCCATACGCTGAGAAACGCCATGGAATGTTCACCTACTATCTGCTGAGCAAGCTGCAGGAGAGTGGCGGAGACATCACGCTTGGCGAATTGAGCGACTATATCACCACGAAAGTGGCGCAGCAGTCGGTGAAAGTGAACCGCAAGTCGCAGACGCCCACGGTGACGCCGTCGATAGAGATAGAATCGACGTGGCGCACATTGCCGCTGCGATAAGAGGAGGGCAGAGAACAATACGACTACTTTCTATAACACAAAGCACACCCCTGCTACACATTGCTGTGGCAGGGGTGAATGTTTTCCAAACCGGGCATAACGGCATATCATCGACAGGAGTGCCGCCAGATATGCACGGGGCTGGATTAGCTGACCGATTGCATATCGACGAGACGCTTGTAGTAGCCGTTGATGCCGATAAGTTCGTCGTGAGTGCCACGTTCCACGATTTTGCCTTCGTGCATCACGCAGATGAGGTCGGCATTGCGGATGGTAGAAAGGCGGTGTGCGATAACCAGCGTGGTGCGGTCGCGCATGAGGCGGTCGAGAGCTTCCTGCACGAGACGTTCGCTCTCGGTGTCGAGAGCCGAAGTGGCTTCGTCGAGAATGAGTACAGAAGGATTCTTGAGGATTGCGCGTGCGATGCTGATGCGCTGACGCTGACCACCCGAGAGCTTGCAGCCGCGGTCGCCGATGTTGGTGTCGAACCCGTGTTCGGAAGCCATAATGAAATCGTAGGCATTAGCCACGCGTGCGGCATTTTCCACCTGCTCCATGGTAGCGTCATCGACACCGAATGTGATATTGTTGTAGAACGAATCGTTGAAAAGAATAGCTTCCTGATTGACGTTGCCCATAAGCGAGCGCAGATCGTGTACCGAGAAATCGCGGATATCGGTTCCGCCGATGGTGATTTGACCCTCTTCCACATCGTAGAAACGAGGCAGGAGGTCGGCAAGCGTGGATTTACCCGAGCCCGACTGGCCCACGAGAGCCACGGTGCTGCCGAAAGGAATGTCGAGCGACACATCGTCGATAATCCACTCCTGATTGTAACGGAAACGGACGTTGCGATAGCTGATGTCGCTCTTGAAAGCCACGAGCGGCTTGGGAGAAGCTGGGTCTTTGATGGGATTTTCGGCGCTGAGGATTTTATCGACGCGCTCCATTGAGGCGAGACCCTTCTGGATAGAATAAGTAGCCTTGGAGAGGTCTTTGGCTGGATTGATGATGCTATAGAAAATCACCATGTAGTAGATGAACGATGCGGCATTGATAGAGCTGTTGCCGGTGAGAATCAGCGAGCCGCCAAACCATAGCACAATGGCGATGGTGACAGTGCCGAGGAACTCGCTCATGGGGTGTGCAAGGTCGTAGCGGCGATTCATGCGGCACGAAATCTTGAAGAACTTTTGGTTTTCGCTGAGGAAACGGCGACGCACCTTGTCCTCGGCGTTGAAAGCCTTGATGATGCGCAGACCACCGAGAGTCTCCTCGATGTTGGAGAGGAGAACGCCCCATTGCGTCTGCCCTTCGAGCGAAGCGCGCTTGAGTCGCTTACCCACCTTTCCCATCACCGTTCCGGCGATGGGGAGGAGCACAAACACGAAGATAGTGAGCTGCCAGCTCACTACAATCATCATGGTGAGGCACACGATAATCATAATGGGGTTTTTGAACATCATATCGAGCGACGCCATGATGGAGTTTTCGATTTCGGTGACGTCGCCACTCATTCGCGCCATCACGTCGCCCTTGCGCTCATTAGAGAAGAAGCCCATGGGGAGATTAGTGATTTTGTCGTAGATGAAGTTGCGGATGTCGCGCACGATACCGGCACGAATTGGGATGATGAAGTAGGAGCTGAGATAAGCCGAGCCGGTCTTCATAGCAGTGAGCACAATGAGCAGCAGAGCAAGAGCGGCAAGAGCCACCGACTGCCCGTGCTCGTCGATAATCACCTGTGTGTAGTAGTAGAAATTGTTGATAGCCACATCTTTGAGTGAGCCGGCGTCCCATGGCTGGAACACATAGGAGGCTTCACGAATCTTGAAAAGCATTTCAAGGATAGGGATGATTATGGCAAAAGAGAACAGCGTGAGAAACGCTGCCAATATGTTGAAGAAAATGTTGAGAAACAGATATTTCTTATATGGCGGAACGAAACGCCTTAAAATCTTCAAAAATTCTTTCATCGTGGATTCTGTGTGAAAATGTTTTGTGCAAAATTACGCATAATCTGCGATATTAGCGAGTGAAGAAGGCTTTTTGTGCGAAAAATCGGTAGAAAATGGCAGAAAAAGTAGTAATTTTGCAGCGACGAAACAAAAAGAAACGAAACTGAATGGCAAAGAGGATTCTAATCACCGGAGCCGGAGGATTTATCGGCGGATTTATGGTGGCAGCAGCCCTTGAGCGCGGCTATGAGACGTGGGCGGCGGTGCGCAGCACCACCTCGCGCGAGTTTCTCACCGACGAGCGCATCAATTTCATAGAGCTCGACTACAGCAACAGCGACAATCTCACAGCACAAATTACCGAAGCGGTGGCTGAGATGGGCGGCAAGTGGGACTATGTGGTGCACAATCTCGGTGCCACCAAGTGTGTGAATTTCCTTGACTTCAACCGCATCAACTATGAGTATATGCGCACGCTGGTGGATTGCCTCATTGCAGCCGATGCGGTGCCCGACAATTTCTTGCTCATCAGCAGCCTGAGCGCAATGGGAGTGGGCGATGAAGAGGGCTACAAGCCATTCACAGCAAAGCAGATACCGATGCCCAACACGCGCTATGGCGTGTCGAAGCTCAAAGCCGAGACCTACTTGCAGATGAAGGAGCGGTTTCCGTTCACCATCTTCCGCTGCACGGGCGTGTATGGACCGCATGAGCGTGATTACTTCATGATGATGCAGAGCATAGCGCGAGGCTTCGACTTCAGTGTGGGATTCCGCAAGCAGATGCTCACATTCATCTATGTGAAAGACCTTGCCGAGGCTGTGATGCAGGCATTGGAGCACGAGCCGAAGCGCAAGGCATATTTCATAGCCGAGCCGCGAGCCTACACGCAGAAGGAGTTCAGGCAGATAGTGATGCGCCGCCTTGGCAAGCGCGTGGTGCTGCCTGTGAAGTGTCCGCTGTGGGTGCTCTATGTGGTGTCGGCGGTGGCAGAGTGGATAGGGAAAGTGCGATTGAAGCCGAGCACGCTCAATCGCGACAAATACAAGATAATGCGACAGCGCAACTGGCAGTGTGATGTGAGCGAAGCCGAGCACGACTTCGGTTTTGCTCCGCGCTACAATCTTGAGCGCGGAGTGGATGAAGCCATCACATGGTATAAAGAGGCAGGTTGGCTGAAATGACAGCAAAGCTTGCAGCCGGAAGGGTGCCGGGCAGATGGATTACAGCAAAGCCCGGGGCAGGAAGGGTGCCGGGCGGGAAAGATTGATTTTTAGGTTTATAAAAAATAAGGATTTTGATTATGGTATTGCAATGTGCAATCATCTTCGGGTGCTTGGCGCTCGGAGAGATAGTGGTGTGGCTTACGGGCATCAAGTTGCCGTCGAGCATCATAGGAATGTTGATACTCACGCTTCTGCTTCAGGTGAAGGCGGTGAAGCTACGCCAAGTGGAGGGAATGGCTAATTTTCTTGTGAAAAACCTCGGGTTCTTCTTTGTGCCGGCGGCTGTGTCGCTGATGCTCTATTTCGACATCATCAAGGCACAGTGGCTCCCCATAGTGGTGGCATCGGCAGTGAGCACAGTGATAGTGATGGTGGTGACGGGATGGATACACCAGTTGGCGCGTAAATTTTTCTGATTAAAGTGGGGAGGACGTAGGAGATATGGAATTTTTCAGCAACACATATTTTCTGCTTGCGCTCACCTTTGCGGTGTATGCAGCAAGCCAGATAGTGCAATCGCGCACCGGGTGGTCGGTGCTCAATCCTATATTGATGTCGGCAATCATCATCATAGCCTTCTTGAAGGTTAACGACATCGACATCAACACCTACAATGAGGGCGGACGCTACATCGACTTCTGGCTGAAGCCGGCAATCGTGGCACTCGGAGTTCCGCTCTACAAGCAGCTATCCACCATACGCAAGCAACTGTTGCCGCTGCTCATTTCGGAGCTTGCCGGGTGTGTAGTGGGGATAATCTCGGTGGTGCTCATAGCGCGGTTGCTTGGAGCTACGCAAGAAGTGGTGATGTCGCTTGCAGCCAAGTCGGTGACAACGCCCATAGCGATGGAGGTGACGAAGGCAGTAGGCGGTATTCCACCGCTCACGGCAGCAGTGGTGATATGCG
>JBJFEF010000120.1:0-8406 GCA_051890435.1 Muribaculaceae bacterium | reverse complement strand
CGCACGATTTTTCATAGCAAATACCACAAAAATACTGTAATAATTTATATTTTTGCAAATAGTAACATATACCAAAAACTTTCAAGCGAAAATTGAAATGAGAACTGCCTACGTAATCGGACTACTTTTAGGTCTTTTTTTGCTACCTATGATGCTACTCACAGGTTGTGGAGAGAAGCGCGTGTATCGCATAGGAGTGTCGCAGTGCAGCCAGGATGACTGGCGCACGAAGATGAACGAGGAAATCAACCGCGAGGTGATATCGCACGACGACGTAGAGGTGGAAATCCGTTCGGCCGACGACAGCAATGAGAAACAAATAGCCGATATAGAATATTTTGCGCAAAACAGCTTTGATATAATAATAGTGTCGCCGAATGAGGCAGCAGCCCTCACGCCAATGATAAAGCGGGTGCATGATAGCGGCATTCCGGTGATAATATTCGACCGTAACATCATAGGCGACAGCTACACAGCGCGTGTGGGCGTGGATAACATCGACATGGGACGCTCGGCGGCACACTATGCGCTGCATCTTGTGGGCGGCACGGCAAAAGCCATAGAAATATACGGTTTGCGCGGCTCGACACCGGCTGACGAGCGCCACCACGGCTTCGTTGATGAATTCGAGAAGAACGGAGGCACGATAGTGGCAACCGGTGATGCCAACTGGAACAAGGAGGATGCGCTTGAGGTGGCCGACTCGCTGCTGCGGCTGCACCCCGATGTGGATGTGATATATGCACATAACGACCGCATGGCGATAGGTGCAAGCGAAGTAGCATCGCGCATGGGGCTGCGCGACAAGATGAAGATAATAGGCATAGATGCTGCTCCGACGATAGGCATCAAGGCAGTTGCCGAAGGGGTGATTGACGCCTCATTTGTGTATCCCACCGAAGGCTATCGGCTCATACAGCTTGCGCTCGACATACTTAAAGGTGAGCCATTTGAGCGCGAAATGACGCTTCCGCTTGCATCGGCGGTGGATAAGACCAATGCCGACATATTGCTGCTGCAGAACGAAACGCTGAAGGAGGAAACGGGAAAAATACGCGTGCTGAAAGGGAAAATCGACAGCTATTGGATGCAATATAATGCGCAGACATCGCTATTCTATGCGAGCATAGTCATCATAGTGCTGCTCTCGGGAGTGGGATTCTTGCTGTTTCGCGCCTACTGGCAGCACAAGAAGCACCAGGAGGTGCTGATAAGGCAAAACAGGCTGCTTGAGGAACAGCGCGACCGCCAGAAGGAGCTGAACGAGAAGCTTGAGCAAGCCACACAGTCGAAACTTGTGTTTTTCACCAATGTGTCGCACGACCTGCGCACACCGCTCACTCTGATAGCCGAGCCGGTGGCACAGCTTGCAGCAGCAAACAATCTCACCGACCAGCAACAGGTGCTAATGAAGATAGCCAACAAGAATGTGCACATATTGCAGCGACTTATCAACCAGATACTCGACTTCAGGAAATTTGAGAACGGCAAGCTGACGCTCAATCTCACTGAGATTGACTTCGGGCGAGCACTGCAAGGCTGGATGGAGTCGTTTAACACAATCGCCCGACAGCGCGACATATCACTGAAGCTGATTTCGCCTGCCGAACAAGCGACAGTGACACTTGCCCTTGATGCGGAGAAGATGGAGCGAGTGATATTCAATCTGCTATCGAATGCCTTCAAATTCACACCTGCCAACGGCACAATCACCGTGAGCTATGAGGCGACAGCGACAACACTAAGCGTGAAAGTAGCCGACACCGGCTGCGGCATCAACAAGGCAGACATAGACAAAATCTTCGACCGCTTCTATCAATCGGAGAAAGTGCATCCGCAAGGATCGGGAATAGGCTTGGCACTTGTGAAGGCGTTTGTGGAGCTTCATGACGGAAGCATTACAGCCGAGAGCACACCAGGCAAGGGCTCCACATTCAGCATAGAGCTGCCGATAAGGCAACTTGACGCCAAGCCCGAGGAGGCGGAAAAGCTGATTGACAACACCACCGTGAATACCGAACTTGCCACCATAGAAAGTGAGGTGTCACATGACAGCGACAAGCCGTTGCTGCTCGTGATTGATGACAACAATGACATTCAGCACCTTATTGCAGCATTGCTTGGAGATGAATATAATGTGATAACAGCCTCGAATGGCAGCGACGGACTGCGCATGGCATCGAAATATGTGCCCGACCTTATCATTTGTGATGTGATGATGCCTGTGATGGACGGACTGGAGTGCTGCCGACGGCTGAAAGCCGAATTGACCACATCGCACATACCCGTGCTGATGCTCACTGCGTGCTCACTCGATGAGCAGCGGGTGCAGTGCTATGAGTGCGGCTCCGACGGCTACATAGCCAAGCCCTTCAACCACGAAGTGCTGCGCTCGCGCTGCGAGAGCCTCATAGCCAACCGTAAGCGCATCAAGGAGCTGTGGCAAAGCAATGCAACAGCGGCAATGCCTGCGCCCGGCAGCGCTGCGAAGCCCAAGATGCCACAACATCCAGGCGACCTTGACAATGACTTCTACCGCAGCTTCATAGAGATTTTCACTGCCGAGATGGGAAATCCTGACATCAATGTGGATGCGATAGCGCAACGCATGGGACTGGAGCGCTCGCAATTCTACCGCAAAATAAAGGCACTCACCAACTACTCGCCGGTGGAACTCATTCGCAACCTGCGACTGAAGCAGGCACGCAAACTTATCACATCGACAGAGAAGACAGTGAGCGAAATAGCCTACTCGACGGGATTCTCTACACCCGCCTATTTCACCAAGTGCTATCGCGAAACATTCGGAGAAACACCGAGCGAAACACGCTCGCACCTCACTACGCCAAAAAATTAAGGATAGAAAAAATAGAATAGCGCCAATTTTCTGCTGCAACGCCTATGAAAAATCGTGTAAAGGCTATCAAAAACCGTGCATAGCACAAATTTTGATAGCCTCCGCAACATCGCTTATATGCCTATGATATATACTCTGCCTAATTTTGCAGCAGAAAATTCAATTTCTAACATAAAATTAATTAACTAAACCAAAACTAAAAAGTGACAGCATGAAAAGATTCGTTCTTAATGCCATTTTATTCTTAGCAATGGCAATTGCAGCACAAGCACAGAGCATCACAGTGCAGGGCGTGGTGGTTTCGGCTACCGACTCAGAGCCACTCATTGGTGCCAGTGTAGTTTCAAGCGCGAAGGGCACATTGGGAACAACCACCGATTTTGATGGACAATTCACAATCAAAGTGCCCGAGAATTCAAGTATCACAGTGACCTATGTGGGCTATAAGCCACAGACACTGAAAGTAGCCCCCAACATGACCATCAAGCTTGCTGAAGACACCGAACTACTCGACGAAGTGGTAGTGGTGGGTTATTCAACAGAGAAGAAATCGGATCTCACCGGCTCGGTGTCGGTAGTGAAGATGAAAGATGTAGCCGACACGCCGACCGGCAACGTGATTCAATCGCTCCAGGGACGAGTAGCCGGAATGACCATTACTACCGACGGAACGCCTGGCGGACTCAGCACAGGCACATCGATTCGAGGAGCATCATCGTTCCGCAGCGATGCCAACGGTCCGCTCTATGTGATTGACGGAGTGATGACCCGCGAGAATCCCGGAACAATCATCAATAGCAACGACGTGGAATCGATACAGGTGCTCAAAGACGCAGCATCGGCATCAATCTATGGAGCACAGGCAGCCAACGGCGTAATCATCATCACCACCAAGCGAGCCAAGAAGGGAGAAGCACACGTTACCTTCGATGCGACACTCACCGCCCAGACCTACAACAGCGGACTTGACCTGCTCGATGCCTACCAGTGGGGAGATGTTTATTGGGCGGCCTATAAATATGCACACAACGGAGCAACACCGTCGTCGGCAGTGTATGGCAACGGCGCAACCGCCCAGTTGCAGACCTACAAGAACCTCAACGGAGTGGATGTGCTTCCGCAAACGACCGACTGGGAGGACGAAATCCACCGCACTGCACTCATGCAGACTTATAGCATAGGATTCTCAAAAGGTGCCGAGAACGGATCGTCGTCGCTGTCGCTCAGCTGGCTCGACCATGACGGAATCGTGAAAGGATCGGACTTCCAGCGCCTCAACACCCGCTTCAGCAGCGACTATGGCTTCCTTGGCAACCGTCTGCGTGCCGGCGGCAATGTGGCAGTTAACTGGTGGACAGCGCACTACATGCCCGGCGGCGCTGAAGAGAACGCAGTGAAGCAGCACCCAGCCAAAGCAGCATACGATGAAAGCGGCGTGTGGGTTGACCAAATCAACGACGTGCTCGGAGATGCACCGAATATGCTTCGCCTCATCGAGAATGAAAAGAACAACAAGCACGAATATTGGCGCGTGTTTGGTAACGCCTACTTGCAGATAGAGCCGATAAAGAGCCTTATCATCAAGACCAACTTCGGTGTAAACTACTACAACGAAACCAACAAGACATTTGAGCCGGCATGGCTGCGCGACACAGTGAACAAGCTCTCGCAATCGACAGCGAAGAATGTGGACTGGGTGTGGACCAATACAGCACAGTATGACCGCAGCATCGGCAAGAACACCATCATGGCACTCGTGGGAATCGAGTCGAAGAAATATCACAACGAAGCCTTCAACGGCTATGGAACAGGACTCGCCATTGAGGACCTCAACTACCTTTATCTGAGCAACGTAACAGCCAACAAGAACGTGGGTGCAAGCGCATCAAACTACTCAATGTTCTCGGGCTTCGGCAAAATCAACTATACGTGGGACGAGAAGTATCTTGCATCGTTCACACTGCGCCGCGATGCATCGTCGCGCCTCTCGAAGGACCACAACTACGACTGGTTCCCCTCGTTCTCGGCAGGCTGGCGCATCTCGAATGAGAAATTCATGGAGAACAGCCGCTCATGGCTCAACGAACTCAAGATACGCGGTTCGTGGGGTATCAATGGTAACGACCTTATCGACAATGAGGCATTCTATGCCAAGTATCTCATGAGCCTCGACCGCGGCTCGTATAACATGAACGGTGACGGCACAACATTATCGCCGGGAGCTTACCGCATACGCACCACCAATCCCGACTTGAAGTGGGAGAAGACCTATCAGACCAACGTGGGTGTGGATGCATCGTTGCTCAACAACCGACTCACCGTATCGCTCGACTACTTCTACAAGGAAACCAAGGACATGCTGGTGGAGAAGCCATATATCGCAACGATAGGCGAAGGCGGCTACTGCTGGTATAATGGTGGCGAGATGACCAACAAGGGATTTGAGGGACAAATCAATTGGCGCAGCAAGGTAGGAAAAGACTTCAACTATGAGGTGGGCTTGAACTTCACCGTGCAGAAGAACAAAGTGACCGACCTGCTCGACGATATTTACTACACCTATGGCGGCGGATATGCCGACCACTCACTGGTGGGTCAGTCGCTCGGATCGTGGATGGGCTTCAAGACCGACGGAGTGTTCCACTCGCAAGCCGAAGTAGATGAGTATTGCTCTAAGTATGAGGTAGAGTTTGGACGTCCGGGCGTGGGCCGCATCAAGTATGTAGATGAGAATGGAGACGGCAAAATCAACTACAACGACCGCACATGGCTGGGCTGTGACCTGCCGAAAGTGCAACTCGGACTAAATCTTGGTGCAAGTTGGCGCGGCTTCGACCTGAGCATGTTCTTCAGCTCAATTTTCCGCGACGCATTCAACAACTCGAAGTATTACACCGACCTCTTCCAGTGCTGGAACGGAAACCACGGAGCACGCCTGCTCACAGCCGCAAAAGCCTATGAGAACTTCCTCACCACAGGCTACTATGACTGCGACACTCCCGCACCTACCACCGACAACGGCAACAACGAGCACGAGGTATCGCAATTCCACATCGAGAACGGCTCGTTCATCCGCCTGAAGACACTCTCACTCGGCTACACATTGCCGGCAAATGTGCTTGGCAAGCTTCACATGAGCAATGCCCGCATCTACTTCCAGGCACAAAACGTGTTCACTATCACCAACTACACAGGTGCTGACCCCGAAGGCCTCGGCTATCCCTACGCAATGCCACGCCAGTACACCTTTGGTATTCAATTCGGTTTCTAATCACAATTCCAAAACAAAAAATTCAAGATAACAATGAAACTACGTAATATATTTCTCACAATATCTTGCACAGCAATGCTTGCTGCTTGCAGCGACGATTTCTTGGAGAACAAGCCCCAGGGCAGCCTATCAGACGGAGTGATGACATCGACAGAAGCAATCGACCTCCTTGTGAACTCAGCCTACGCCGGACTCACCGGTTTCACCAATGAGCAGGGAGATCCCTGGATTCGCCCCACCTCAAACTGGAGCTATGGCGAAGTACGTGCCGACAATGCCTATAAAGGCGGAGGCGGCGAAGGCGACATCTGGGATGTGCATGCCATGGAGACATTCCAGGTGCAAGCCAACAATGGCAACCTCGATGGCAAGTGGTTTAACCTCTACAGCCTCATTTCGCGCTGCAATGCCGCTCTGCGCGTGCTCAACGCCGCCGACGAGGCAGTGGTGAAGACCAAGGCATCGCGTATTGCCGAGATGAAGGTGCTTCGTGCCCACTTCTATTTTGAACTTGTGCGCCTTTTCAACCAGATTCCATATTTTGATGAAAATCTTGCTACTGCCGACTATGCTTCGGTAGCCAATGATGAATATTCACGCGATGAACTCCTCGGAATGATTGCAAAGGAACTCACCGATGCTGCCGAGAATCTTCCCGAGCGACAGGCTGAGGTGGGACGCATCAACAAGAACATTGCACTTGCCTACGCTGCCAAGGTGAAGCTGTATCAGGCTTACAAGCAGAATCCCGAAACACACGCAGTGACCGAAATAGACAAGGCGTTGCTTCGTGAGGTGGTTTCGCTTATCGACCGCGTGCAAGGCTATGACCTGCTTGGCGACTTCCAGCAGCTCGATCTCATTGCCTACGAGAACGGAGTGGAATCGGTGTGGGCAATACAATACTCGATGAATGACGGCTCGGGTGATGCCGGCCGCGTGAACTGGAGCAACCTTCTGAACTCGCCCGGTGGCAACAGCCCCTATCACGGTGACGGATTCTTCCTCCCCTCACAGGACCTTATCAATGCTTACCAGACTGATGAGAATGGACTTCCGGTATTTGACTACCAGTCGCGTCCCGACTATGCTGTGGTGACATTTGTAAATGACCAGCAGCAGACACTGAGCAACACCACACCAAGTGTGGATCCACGCCTCGACTTTGTGACAGGCCGCCCGACAATCACGTTTAAGACCTACAAGGAGACACCTTGCCAGTCGTGGGTTCGCGACCGCGGAGTTTATGGACACAATTGCGCAAAGCGCTTCTGGGTGTCGCCCGAGTCGAGTGATATGTTCCAGGGCTGGCCGTGGGGAGCCTCGCAGCTCAACTGGCAGATTATCCGCTACGCCGACCTGCTGCTCTACAAGGCAGAGGCACTCATAGAGATAGGCGAGGATCTCAATACTGCCCGCGAGCTTATCAACAGAGTGCGCACACGCGCCAAGAACAGCGAGTGGGTGAAGGACTTCAACGACCCAACGAAGTATGCCGCCAACTATAAGATAGGGCTTTATCCTGCTACCGGATGGACACAGGACTATGCCCGCAAGGCATTGCGCACAGAGATGCGTCTTGAGAAGGCTCTTGAAGGCGAGCGCTACTTCGACCTTGTGCGCTGGGGCATTGCCAAGGAGGTGATGACAGCATATTTCAATGCCGAAAAAGACCAGCGCATCTACTACAAGGATGCTAAATTTGATGCCGGTGAGGAGTATTATCCTATCCCTGTGGCACAATACAACTTCTCGGGCGGACTCTACAAGCAGAACCCCGGCTACCCGACATTCAATTGATATAGGTTTTCAAGAAAAAATAGGGTAATAAGATTGTTTTATTAGTTTTTGTTTTAGTTTAGTGCATAGAAGGGCGTGAAGCTCGGCATGAGAAATGTTACCCCACACAAACGGTGCTTAGGCGCTGATTGTGTGGGGTGATATTTTGTTATTGGTATGCTATGGGTCGGTGTGGATTAAGCCGGGAACTCGGTGTCGTTGAGGAGTCGGGACTGGAGGCGGTCGGCGAGGCGGTTGTAGTCGCGCGAGCCGATAAATTCGATGAGGAGTTCGGCATGTTGGCGGTTGTGCATGTCGCTACCGAGCAAGTCGATGTAGTCGTGGTCGAGGAGCCACTGTGCTGTTTCTTTAGCTCTGCCACCGAAGTAGCCTGTGAAGGAGAGGAGATTGACCTGGAACAGAACGCCGGCATTGTGGAGCTGAGTGTAGCGCTCGTGGTGGCGTGCGTAGTAGTCGTAACGCTCGGGGTGAGCGAGGA
>JBJFEF010000119.1:0-2304 GCA_051890435.1 Muribaculaceae bacterium | reverse complement strand
ACATAATGGCCAATGTGGTAGTCGAGATGTACATAGATAGAGGCATTCTCACTCATAACAGAACGTATAGCCATAAGGTTCTCATACATCCAGTTGAGGTATTTTTCCTTATCCCAAATGTCGCCATACATTTTCTCCTCAAAAGCCTTCATTTCATCGTCGTCGAGTTCACGCTCGGCATCTTTTAGAGCCTTTGCCACAAGCGGATTTCGGCGAATATACACCTTTTTGGCATAGTCGGCACCACTGGCAAAAGGTGGGTCGATATATACCAAATCCACCTTGATGCCGTGTTCCTTGAGGTAGGCACAAGCCGAAACGCACTCGCCGTGGATAATCATATTGTCGGTGGCGGCATTGCCCACATGCTCGGTTTCGGTGACTTCGTAGAGAGGCATACCACGCACAATTCGCTCAGTCACCTTGTCGCTCTCGCGATAGCGCAGCAGGCGGTGGGTGCGCACAAAGTTGTCGAGCACAGCCTGCCCGGCAACGGTGTTAGGGAAAAATGGGACGTATTTTATAGCCATAGTGCTTTATTGTTGTTTTAGGAATGAGTTGATAATGTTGTAAGTCTTGATAATGCGAGTTTCCACATTGTCGGTGTCCTCGATGTAAAGGAAGCGAAAACGTTCGCGACCGAGCTTCTCATTGTTGAGCCTCACGAAGGTTTCCTCCATAAATTGCTTCCGTGCCCGGAACTTGCCGGCAAAACCCTCGCCTTTGGTTTCCACAATCACAATCTTGTCGATAGCGTTGTTGGGCGTGCGGGTGAGCATTACGAAGTCGGGATAGTAATAGCCCAGCAGTTTCCACTGCGAGCCGCGTCGTTCATAGCAGCGAATGCGGAAATCGGTGAGCGACTCATCGCCATTGAAGTAGAATTCCACTTGATGCTCGTTGCGAAGAATGGTAATCACGCGCCTTAGGTAGTCTCGCTCAAGGGCGCTGTCGAGGTGATAGGGCAGATAGTGGTAGGTGCGGCGATTCACTTCGGCTTCCACATCGGGCATTGGCAAGTTGTGCTTAATCAGGAACTCGCGTATTTCGGGCGAGATAGTCTCGCTTGGCAGGGTGTCGGCATGGATTATTGACTCTACGTCTTTTTGTGATGGCTCAAAAATTGCTGAAGCCGACGCTTCGATTGGTGACGACGGAGCATTAAGCTTGAGCAGTGAAGCATCTTCGGGCACAAGCTCCTCAGTGACATTGAAACTTCGGTGTGGAGCAAAGCAGCAGCGAATGTCGCTACGCACCTGTGACTGATTGATGGCAGGATTGAAGATGCGGCTATGCGAGGCATCGTCGGCAGAAGCGAGTGTGATTTTGCTGAAAATCTCACTCAGTTCAGCTTCAAAGGGGGCGAGCTTGCCTAGAGGGAGCAATCCCAGGCTCTCTTTCACGATAAGGTCGAGCCATGAGCGCAGTGTGGCAGAGCCGTGAATACCATATCCTGTTGCACTCTCTACGACTGCATCGCGTGCGGCATCGAAGCCTTGTGAGTAGATGACCGTAGCATCGAGCGCAGGCGGACAGTAGGTGCGAAGATATTCGCGTATATCGGGTACGCGGTCGGTGCAGATGGTGTTATATTTAATTTTTATCTGGAAATAGTCGATAGGTGGCAGCTTGATGTGCTGCATGCGTGAGTGGCGGTGAATAGACACTGTGTCGGCCGACGGTTTCCCGCCAAATTCCTTAATGGTGATAAACTGCTGTTGCTGCAACTGGCGGTTGAGCGTATCGGCATTCCACTTGTTGAGCCAAATAAGAGCGGTTTCGTGCTTAGCTGAATCAACTTCGCGCAGACATCGGCAGCTGATTTGCAGCACCATATTCTGTGGGCAGGCGTTACGCTGTGAGAGAATCACACCTGTGAGGCTCTTGCAGTTCCATCCCTCACGGCCAATGCCTACAAGCAGGATAACTCGCTTGCGCGACAAGGGAGAGTCGAGCATAGCAAACTCCATCGACGCATCGTCGGCAACTTTGTGGTCGGCATTGCCTTTGTGATACTTCAAAATGGCTTCGGCAGGGTCGAGTCCAAGCCCTGAACACAGTCGGCACACCTCGGGAAACACATCTTCTTCAAGCACATTGATAGAAGGTGCATAAATGGCTATTTTTGCCGAAGTACCATCGGCATAGCGAGTGTGAGCATACTTCTCGAAAAACTCATGTAGCCCTGTAGCGACAATCTCCGATGATTCGAGGTTGGCATAGCGCACTGTGGGCGTTTTGAGGAAGTTACCCACACCTTCAATGAGAGGATAATACGTCACTACATTGGCATATTGGGTGATT
>JBJFEF010000118.1:0-2323 GCA_051890435.1 Muribaculaceae bacterium | reverse complement strand
TTTTCGCCTTGCTCGCAGCCCTCGCCGCCTGCTCCGACGATCGTTTCGCCGTCCCCTCCACCACCGATGGCGATGGCTCTATCGAGTTCAGCGTGATTCCCAAGGGATGGCAGGGAATAGAAGACAGTGAGGCATCGCGAGCTACGGTGATACACAATAGCGGTTTCTCGGCATTCAGAGTGGCAGCTGTGACGGAAGACAAAGCGACCCATGCCCGGACTATGCTTATGAAAGACCAGAAAGTAGAGAAATCGGGCAGCAACTGGACCTACACACCCATAAAATATTGGCCCTCGACGTCGCAATACACCACCTCGTTTTATGCCTATGCCGGAAAATACGCCCGACTTGAAACTATCAGCTCAGAATCGCCATGGGAGAAAGCCGTGGTGGTGATGTCAGAGAAACCTGAGGATCAGATGGACTTTTTGGTAGCTCGCTACACAGCCAACGATATGGGTAGTGTGCAGCTTCGCTTTGAGCACGCTCTCACGGCAGTGAAAATAAAGATGGTGAATGTGAAGCGCCCCATTCTAAGCATCGAGCTGACGGGAATGTATGATGCCGGCGACTTCAATTTCTACACCTGGGAGTGGGAGAATCAGCGCAGCTCGGTTTGGTCAGGAGGTGTGAATGTATTGAAGGACTTTAGGTACTCCTTTATCGGCTCGGAGCTTGAAGGCAACAGCGACAACAGCGGCACATACATAAAAGACGGCAACGACAGCGAAATATATCTAATGATGATTCCGCAAGACCTCGGAGCGACGGGCAGAGATGCGCACTTGCGCGTGCTCTTCGACAACGGTACGGTAGTGGAACAGAAACTCACGCAGAATTGGCAGCCGGGACAGGTGGTAACCTACGTTATCGACTATGAAACCAATGCCTCGTGCCAGTGGCTCGACGACTCCAACAGCTATCTCATCAGTCCCTTGGCAGAAAACAACAACACCTCGAAGAATATCTATGCCATACCAATAAGCTCTCGCATCAACACCTTCTGGGAGAATGAGGGCGAACCGAAACAGAAGCCTTTAGTTGCCGGAACAGAATATGTTGCCGAGGTAATATGGCAGGATAGTCAGCAGCGACAGATATATTTTACCGACAAAACCGGCGATGCAGCGACCGACACCTACAATGCCACCGTGGCTGGTGACAATGAGCATGTATATTTCAAGCTTGCCAACCAGGCGTTCACCGGAACAGCCAATGTGGTGGTGGGAGTGCGCCTTGCAGGCGAAACTACATATCTGTGGAGCTGGCATCTGTGGCTTACCAACTATTATCCCACGCCAAGCACTGCAAGCAGGCCAAGCACAGCATGCCGCATAGAGGTGCAGAATGGCAACATAGAGCGTTATGAAGACCCTACCGGTGCACCGAGTGCAGTGTGGAGCGGCGACAACCTCAATGGGCGCTACCTTATGGACCGCAATTTGGGCTCGTTTGCTGCGCCGAAAACGGGTGAGGGCAGCTATACTGAAAATGAATTTTACTCCACATTCGGTATGTACTACCAATATGGACGTAAAGACCCATTTCCACCCAATCGCACTATCTATAAGATTGACGGTACGGAGCTTGGCACAATCACCGAAAGTGATGTAGATCTAATCACCAGTGTAGGACTCACATCAGCCGATGGCACAAGCTGGCCATTGGTTGAGACCGTGAAATATCCTTTGCAATTCGTTACATCAAACAGCACCCAAAAATATCCTCTAAAAGGGAACTGGAACAATCCCGCTTGGTGGGATTTGAACAAGCACAATGGAAAGAGCTTCTACGACCCATGTCCGCCGGGCTGGCAAATCCCGCCACAGGGCATTTTCGATATAGTCTATCCCGGACACGCCTATCCTACTACTACCGGAGCGTTCTACACTGGCGCTGAAGCCTCAGGAAATTATGAAATTCTGAAGGTTGGCACTGATAATGTGATAGGGCTTCGCTTGGGCATGAACAGCGACAACTCACTGAAGACCGATATGCTGCGGTGGGGAGTGCGTTGGGGCGACACCGGAGCATGGACCACCGAGTACAAGAACAACAGTTTCTTGTGGTACAGCAACTACTACGGGATATTCAACTACATTTACAATTATTATGACACTGAAACAGGGCTGATAATCAACGAGGGGCAATATCTCATTGATGTGAATAAAATGGTGCAATATGGCTTCCATGGTGCACCTATCAGGGCAATACACCGATAAAAAACCTTTTTCAGCGAATTTTTCAATCGTAAGGTAGTAGAAAATTGGTTCTTGTCCGTCATAGGTATATAAGCATAAGAGGGGAACTGCCATTATTGAGG
>JBJFEF010000117.1:0-8557 GCA_051890435.1 Muribaculaceae bacterium | reverse complement strand
CCACATATTCTGCGCCGATGCTATAAAAAAGTTATTTCGACGGCAATCAGGAAGCCTTTTATGGCAGAAAATGGGTAACTTTGCGGAGAAATTCAGGCTTGACGATTTATGCTGACGATAATTTTGATAATGGCAATGGGGCTTGCAGCAGGATATTTGTTGCGCCGCAAGCACACGGCGTGGCTGCCAAGGGTGGTCACGGCAATGGTGTGGCTTCTGCTGTTGCTGCTCGGTGTGGAGGTGGGCAGCAACGATGCTATTATCGGCAATCTGCACCGCTTGGGGCTCGACGCACTTGTCATTGCCGCTCTTGCCACCATTTTCAGCATTACGGCTTCGGCGCTGCTGTGGCACCGGATGAAATCGGGCTACCCGACTTCAAATAATGGCGATAAAAAGACACTGTCGGGAATCCCTGCTTCGATTGAGGATATAAAAAACATAGCTTCGGGCGTGAAAGACGAAAAGCCTACTTCGGAATGTCACGAGAAGGGGAAGGAGGATGTGGAGCAATGAAGGGTAGCCTGGTGATTGTGGCGCTGTTTGTGGCAGGAGTGATTGCCGGAGCTACGGGGATTGCCGCCATCCCCGAGGAGCTCGACGTGAGCTTCTATGTGCTTTGCGCCCTGATATTCTTTGTGGGAATGAGCATAGGAAGCGACACCGACACGCTGCGCAGCTTCAAGAGCCTCAATCCACGCCTTTTCGCCCTGCCGGTGCTCACCATTCTCGGCACGCTTGCGGGAAGTGCCTTTGCAGCCCTTATTTTGCCTCACAGCACGGCCGACTGCATGGCTGTGGGTTCGGGAATGGCTTATTATTCGCTGTCGAGCGTGCTTATCACCGAATCGCGCGGCGCCGACCTGGGTGTGGTGGCGCTGCTTGCCAATGTTCTTCGCGAGATTTTCACACTTCTGTTGGCTCCGCTACTCGCACGATATGTGAATCCGCTTGCGCCCATTGCTGCCGGAGGAGCCACCACTGCCGACACCACACTTCCCATCATCACCACTGCCACCGGGTCTGGCTATGTGCCTCTGTCAATTGCCCACGGCTTCATCTGCGACTTCTCGGTGCCATTCCTCGTCTCGTTCTTCTGCTCGATATAATGGCAAAAAAAATGGGAAGCTTCTCGCGAAGTTTCCCAAATTTTTTCTCAATAGAGAGAGGGTTGTTTTACCATATATAACCAAAAATAAACCAACCTTTTTTACCAAAACCACCTAAAACCATTAACTAACATTTCAAAATCATCAAAACAGTATGAACAAAATTTATCCTTTAGTTTCCCAACTATTCTATATTCTGGAGATGACTCACAGGTATAAGGAATCCAGTGAGAAATCAGAACTTCGTCTATTAGCTTTGTCGTATCTCCGAGGGGATACTTTCAACTTGGCTCACAGCCTCGTTCCTTTTTCCAATGCAAAGTTATAACAGAAAAATGCCGATTGTAGCGATGCAAGACGGAAATATAGATTAATATGGGTAGTGTATAAATGTAACTAATTGATTTTCAGCTACACCATTTCAATATTCACATAAATGAATATAGACGCATATATTAATTGATGGTGCCTATTTTCATTACATCAGCCTCAAAATTCGTTCGATCGATGGCTTTATTTTTCACTTTATTGCGGTAGGCATAAATGGTATTGACCGAATAATGGAGGAATCGCGCCACCTTGGCACTGTCGTCAACACCCATGCGGAGGAAGGCAAAAATGCGCAATTCGGTGGTGAGTTTTCCGGGCTCTTTCACCTCAATGCGCTCCTCGGGCTGAAGCAGTGCATTAAACTCATCGATAAATGTGGGATAGATATGCAGGAAGGCGCTGTCGAAATTCTCATAGAAGAGTTTGTGCTGGTCTTCGGCAAACTTCGACGACTTGGTGAGCTTCACCAGCTCATCGGCTTGTCCGGCAGTGATTTTGCGCACCACCACCTTGCAGAAGTTGTCGAGGCGGTCCATATATATGGAGCAAAGCTCAAGGAAGTGACCGATATACTCATCCTTGATGTTATTAGCCTCTTTGAGGTGAAGACGCGCCTGGTGCAAGCGCCCCATCTGCTTGAGAATCATCACAATGGCAATAATCATAGCCACAAGCAGGAGGCTCGATATGATGGTGGCGATGGTGAGGTTGCGGCTCTTTTCCTCGATTTGCACCTTGTAGGCGCCATCGATGAGTGGCATGAGGCGCGACACCTCGTTGGTGCGAAGACGGGCGTTGCAGAACACGGCGTCGGCGAGCGATGCCGAGAGATACTGGTAGGCATGGGCGATGTCGCCCTGCCGGTAGAGGTAGAGGGCGAGCTTTTGCAACGCGGTGTTCTCCTTCACCGAACTCTTAATATCGGATATCGACGAAAGTGCGAGATAGTATGCCGCTTCGTCGTCGATTCCCTCAGCCTCCTTGATGATAGCCATGTTGGCAGCAGCGCGGGCATACACATTCTCGGTGTCGGGCACTGTGTTGATTATCTGGTTGAAAAGCGTCTTGGCACGGTCGGCAAGCCCTTGGGCATAGTAGTGCTCGGCAAGGAACTCATTATAGAGAGGCGAGTCTTTTTCGAGCGAGCGTATTTGCTCGTTGCGATAGAAATTGAGCATGTAGCAATACTGGTCGTAGTAGATACCGCTCTGTGCAAAAGCAGCCATATAGGAGTAGAGCTGGCGTCCGGCATCGAGATAGTCGGTGCGCAGACTTGGCGGCACGCCATAACTTTCCACATCGGTAAGCTCACTCACGCCTTCCTTGAAGAGTCCCAGCACACCCAGCACCCTGATGCGTCCCAACCGTGCTTCTGTGAGCGAGAGCGAGTCGCGCTTGGCGCGGGCAAGGTCGAAAGCCTTTGAATAGTAGAGCAGCGACGAGTCGGAGACAAAAGTGGCATATTCGTCAGCAATCTCCATCCACAGGCGCAGCCGCTTGGCATATTTCAGTCCGGGCTTCCCTGCAAGTTGCCGCAGGCTATCGATGCGTGAGGTTTTCATTTGGTCGTAGGTAGGCGCCAAAGCAAGCTCAGCGTCGAGGCGTTTCAGCTCGTCGTCGCTGAATTTATTATCGGCTGATGCCGTGAAAGCACCTATGGCAACACATATCAATAGTATTAATCGTTTCATCAAGTAAAAGTGAGTTTAATTATATTTCTAGGTGTACTTAGGTTGTCAGAGGTAGCGAGCTATGGAGGTGGCAATAAGTAGCTACCAATGCAAAATTAATCATAATCTGCGAGATTTTGCACTATTATATTGAAAATATAGCTCTAATTATACCGAAAAGTGGTAATTTTGCAGTGCAAACTGCCGGCAATGCCCATCACAGCATGCCAAATCGCACAAAAAACATAGAAATCACAAGAATAAATTATATGTTGAGAAACTACAGCTTCAGCCACTACAAGCGCTATTACGCATCGATTCTACAGCTGGGACTGCCCATCATGCTCGGGCAGCTCGGCGTAATCGTCACAGGCTTTGCCGACACGGTGATGGTGGGGCACTACTCCACCGAAGCGCTGGCATCGGCATCGTTTGTGAACAATGTGTTCACCCTGGTGATGGTGGCTTGCATGGGCTTCTCCTATGGCATCACGCCCATCATCGGAGCTCTCTTTGCCCGTGGCGAAACGCAACAGATAGGGCGCACCATGCGCAATGCCTTGGTGCTCAACCTCATCTTCGGCGCAGTGGCACTGCTCGCCATGGTGGCATTTTATGGCTTTATCGACAAAATCGGTCAGCCCGAGGAACTGATGCCGCTCATTCGCCCCTACTATGTGATTATCCTCCTCTCCAACATTCCATTGGTGTGGGTGGGCGCATTGAAGCAATTCACCGACGGTGTGACGCACACACGCCTGGGAATGTGGGTGCTCTTGCTGGGCAATGTGCTCAACATCGTGCTCAACTACCTGCTAATCTATGGCAAGTGCGGATTCCCCGAAATGGGACTCGTAGGAGCCGGAATTGCCACCCTCGCAGCACGCATCTCGATGGCTGTGGCTCACACCGCCGTGGTGCTCGGCAGCCGCCGCTACAAGCCCTATGTGGAGGCGTTCATCATGTCGCGCCTTAGCCTCTCAGCCATGCGCACCATCTTTTCCACCTCCATTCCCATTGCCGTGCAGATGGCGCTCGAAACAGGCTCATTCACAGCCGCATCGGTGATGATTGGCTGGCTCGGTAAGGTGCCTCTTGCCGCCTATCAGATTATGGTGATATTCGGTATGCTCGGTTTCATGATATACTACAGCTTAGGAGCCAGCATCACCATAAAAATCTCACACTACCACGGCGTAGGCGACATGAAGCGCGTGCGCGAGTGCTGCGCTGCCGGCTATCACATCATCTTGATGTTTGTGGTGCTTGCCTGCATGGTGTTCTATCTCTTTGGCGAGCCCATCATCAGGATCTTCACCGGCGACGGCGAAGTGGTGGCAGTGGCAATGACGCTCATTCTGCCCATGATAATGTATCAATTCGGCGACGCCACCCAAGTGACCTTCAGCAATGCCCTGCGCGGACTCGCCGACGTGCGCCCGGCAATGTGGATAGCCCTCACCGCCTATGTGATAGTGGGGCTCCCGGTGTGCTACCTGCTCGGCTTCCCCTGCGGCATGGGAATAGTGGGCATCTACATCTCGTTCACCGTGTCGCTCCTCACCGCCGGGGTGCTGTTCATGCACCGCTTCTACAGCCACTTCTCCCGCCCCACAGCATAAATCGAAAAGTTCATATCGCGCGATATGAGTGTGATTTTTTCTTGATAATTTGGAATTATTGAATTAATTTTGCTATATTTGAAAGTTTTTTCACCTCGCGAGAGGCTGCAATTAACGATTTAACTTAATAAACTCTTCTAAAATTAACGAAACAAAAATTAATAATTATTTATAAACTACTGATTTACAAACTTATGCGACTAAAACTATTAATGCTTCTGACACTATTTATGTGTCTGCCTGCACTGGCACAGCGTGCGGGTATTCAGGGCGTTATCGTCGATGACGGAAATGGACTTCCGGTGGCAGGCGCAACGGTGCTGCTCGATGACCAGGGCAACAGCACTGTCACCAACCATGACGGTTCGTTCACCATCGCCGACGCTAAAGCCGGAAAGGACAATGTGACGGTGCTCTGCTACGGGTATGTCGATTATGTGGCTCCCGTTACTATCACCGCAGGTAAAATCACCGACCTCGGCTCTATCAGAATCAAGGCTGAGGGATTTGATGAGTTTGGCGATCGCACCGACCTTGTCATCGACGAGGCTATGCTCGAAGACGAGGAGGGCAACTCGCAAACCATCAGCACACTTGCCGGGGCATCGGACAATGTGTTCTACAACACTGCCAACTACAACTTCTCGGTGATGCGTTTCCGCCAGCGCGGTTACGACCAGAACTACAGCGAAGTGTATATCAACGGCGTGAACTTCAACGACCCTGCCCGCGGACGCTTCAACTACTCGATGTTTGGCGGTCTCAACCAGGCTTTCAAGAATAAAACCACGGGTATCGGACTCGATGCCACCTCGTTTGCCATGGGTCCGGTGGGTGGTGCCACCAATGTGACCACCTATGCCAAGGACTTCGCTCCGGGCTTCCGCGCCAACGTGGCTTACACCAACAGCAACTACTATGTGCGTGGCATGGCTCTCTATTCTACCGGACTCAGCCAGAGCGGATGGGCTCTCACCGTGGGCGCCATCACTCGCTACTCCGACAAAGGAATACAAGACGGTACGTTCTACAACTCTGCCGGTTACTTCCTCTCGCTGCAGAAGGTGTTCAACGACGAGCACTCGCTATCTATCACCACCTTTGGTGCTCCCACCCGCCGCGCCAATTCGAGCGCAGTGTTTGAGGAGGCTTGCGTACTCTCCGACAACTACCTCTACAACCCCGCATGGGGCTGGCAAGACGGCAAGCAGCGCAGCTCGAAGGTGGTAGAATCGTTTGACCCTACCACAATCATCAACTGGATTTGGAAGCCAAAGCGCGGCACCGTGGTCAATACCGGCGTTGGTTTCCGCAAGTCGTTCTACGCTTCGTCGGCTCTCAACTGGTATAACGCCGCCGATCCGCGTCCCGACTACTACCGCTACCTCCCGTCGTACTACGACGATGAGTCAACAAAGGAATTCTACACCAATCTGTGGCAAAACGATGAGAGCTTCCGCCAAATCGACTGGAACCATCTCTATCAGACCAACTACCTCAACAACGATGAGGGCAAGGGCGCTACCTACATCCTCGAAAACCGCCACAGCAACCAGCTCAACCTGCAATTCAACACCTCTATCAATGCCCAGCTCACCGACAAAATCAAGCTGCAGGCTGGTATCGGTGCCAACTACACGCAGGCTTCCTACTACAAGACCATCAAGGACCTCCTTGGCGGCAGCTACTGGACCGACATCGACCAATTCTCGGAGCGTGACTATCCCGAGAATCCCGAGCTCCTCCAGAACGACCTCAACAACCCCAGCCGCAAGGTGGGTGAGGGCGACCGCTTCGGATATGACTACAACGTGAACTCCTATAATGTGAACGCTTGGCTGCAAAACGTGGTGAATCTGCGCCACTGGGATTTCAACTATGGCCTCAAGGTGAGCTACACACAATTCCAGCGCGACGGTAAGATGCGCAACGGTCGTGCTCCGCAAAACTCCTACGGCAAGGGCGAAACTCACCGCTTCGACAACGGAATGGTGAAAGTGGGTGCAACCTACAAGCTCGACGGACGCAACAGCTTCACATTCCACGGCTCTTACGGCACAATGGCTCCTATCTTCGACCAGGCTTATGTGTCGCCACGCATCAAGGACGACGTTATCACCGGACTGAAGAGCGGACGTGTGCTCTCGGGCGACGTGAGCTACACATTCAACTATCGCCGCGTGAAAGGTAGCATCACCGGTTTCTGGACCAACATGTACGACATGACCGAGCGCACATCGTTCTACGACGACCAATACTCTACATTCATGAACTACGTGCTCACCGGCGTGAACCGCACCTACAAGGGCGTGGAGCTGGGACTGGCAGTGAAAGTGCTTCCTTCGGTAACCGTTTCGGCTGCCGGAACCTACTCGCGCTACCAATACAAGAACCGCCCCACCGGAACACGCAGCTATGAGAACGGTATGGCTGAAGACGTGACTCAAATCGTGTATCTCGAAAACTACTATGTGGGTGGAACTCCTCAGCAGGCCTACAACCTCGCCATCGACTGGGCTGCCCCACACAACTGGTACTTCAATGTGAACGGTTCGTGGATGGGCGACTCCTATGTGTCGCTCTCACCAATTCGCCACGAAGCCATGCCCAACCTCTGGAAGATTTGCAACAGCGAGGAAGAGCTTAATGCCAAAATCGACGAAATCACCCGCCAGGAGAAGCTCAACGACGCTTTCGTGCTCAATGCAAGCATCGGCAAGGTGGTGTATCTCAACCGCAAGCTTTCGCTCAACTTCAACCTCAATGTTAACAACATCCTCAATAACCGCAAAATCCAGACAGGCGGCTATCAGCAGGGTCGTTTCGACTACACCAACTACACCACTACCAAGTTCCCCAACAAATACTACTATGCCCAGGGCATCAAGGTGTATTTCAACGTGGGCTTGAAATTCTAACTATAACTCCAAGATTTAACAACATCAACAAAATATATTTCATAAATAAGAACTATGAAACAATTTAAGCTATATCTCAATCTCTTGCTGCTCATGGCAATTGGAATGGTAGCAAGTTGCTCCGACGACTTCGACCGTCCACCGATGATGATTCCACACGCAGCACACATCGACAAGGTGAACACCACTATCCTCGACCTGAAGACAAAATACTGGAAAGAGGACAAGAACTATATCGACACCATCAAGCTCACCGAAGCCGGCGACAGCATGGTGATAAAGGGCCGCGTGGTAAGCTCGGACGAGGCAGGTAACATCTACAAGAACCTCGTGATACAAGACGAGACCGCTGCCATCACCATCTCAATCAACGGCAACAGCCTCTACAACACCTACCGCATCGGTCAGGAAATTGTCCTTCCGGTGACAGGCTTGTTTATCGGTAAATACAACACCTTGCAGCAGCTCGGTTATCCCGACTACAGCGAGACCTACGGCTGGCAAGCCACTTTCTTGCCCCTGGCAATGTTCCAGGCTGCCGCCGAAATCAACGGCCTCCCAAATGCTGCCGAAATCGACACCATCAGCGTGAAGATGGCTGAGCTCCCCACTACTCCCGACGGAATCCGCAAGCTGCAAAGCCAGCTCGTGCGCTTCGACGGCGTTTCATTCGTTGAGGCCGACGGCAAGACCACTTTCTCTGAGAGCGAGTCATCGACAAGCCGCAACCTCAAAGACGAGGACTCGGGCAACACCATCATCGTGCGCAACAGCAACTATGCCAACTTCAAGAGCGACATCCTGCCTCTGGGCGTGGGTAGCGTAGTGGGTATCCTCAGCTACTACAGCGGCTCATGGCAGCTCCTGCTCCGCGACGTTGACGACTGCATAGGCTTCGACACCACCAT
>JBJFEF010000116.1:0-8562 GCA_051890435.1 Muribaculaceae bacterium | reverse complement strand
GACACCTGTAGAATCCATATATGCCCACTTTCAATGGCAAATATATCAATAATTTCTGATAACCACTAATATTTGCAAATTTTTTTTGCATTCAAAAGAGAATGGAGGTGTGAGGGGGCACTTTGTGATGTGCAATTTGAAAGTATTCTTCTTGTTTAATTTGAACACTTAGAGTGGCATGTTCAAATTAAAAGAGAATATTTAGCAAAGGGCTATGCTTTGCATATTTTCTATATCAAGTTTCACTTCAATATTAAGAGCATTAAATATTCTACGCAGTGTTGAAAGCCGTAGATTCACGCCTTTCTCAATGCTACATATCCTTGCTCGTTGAACTCCAATACGTTCTCCAAGTTGTTGCTGTGTAAGATTTTTTGATTCTCTTGCTCTACGGATAGCAAGCCCAACAAGATAGTCTTCAACTTTTGCATCGTAAGCGTCTCGTGCCGGTGTGCCTTTTTTGCCAAGAGTCAAGTCGAGCGTTTCCGCTTGAGTGTACACTTTCATTTTATCCATATTGTTAAAATTCTTATCGTTCATAATATTTTTTCATTAACTCTTCTGCCCTCTTTATCTCATTTGGCGGAGTCTTTTGTTTTTTCTTTATGAATCCATGGGTGGCAACAACAAGTGCCTTTGTTTCTTTATCCCAGAATGCGAGCAATCGGTATGCCATTCCATGATAGCGTGTGCGAAACTCCCAAATATTGTCAGTCAGTTTCTTAAAAAGCTCATTGTCAACTTCATATTGAGACCGCATAATGTCATAAAGAATTTTATCCTTAACCTTTACATCAAGAGTGTTAAGAAAGTGTATTGCATCTTCAAGATACCTAACTTCAAATCGCTTTTTCGGATACATAAAGAGTTGATTTTTCAATGCAAAGGTAGCTATTTGTTTTGTTATATCAAAACAAATAGCTATAATTTAATCACTGAGTAGGCTGCAATAAGAAGTGCAACGCCTTGAACTTATTGCAAGTGTGAGTGTTGGTGGGGGGATTATTGGGCGGCGAGCTTGATGATGGGGGTGTGGCGCAGCACGAGGGGCTTGTTGTGGTTGAAGAATACCACACCGCTCACGGGTGCTTCGATGGTGGAGATTGTGTTTCCGTCGTAGGGGTCGATAATTCTTCCGATGGTGTCGCCACAGCTCACCACGTCGCCGGCATGTCGCGTGAGGTGCATTATGCCTGAGTCGGGTGCTACAATGGAGACGAGGTCGCTGTCGTGCAGTACCACTGAGTTGAAGTCGGGCGAGAGCGAGGAATAGTGCGACAATGCTCCCACACGACGCATGAATCGCAGTGCGGCATCGATGGCGGCAGAGGTCTTGGGGCTCTCGATGTCGTGGTTCTGTCCGCCATAGAGCGAGAAGGCGTGGCAGCTCCATATCTGCCAGTTGTAGTTGAGCAAGGTGGTGTCGTAGCTTTTGGGATTTTTCACTGCGATGTAGGGCATTCCGAAGAGGCGAGCGCTCTCCACATCTTCATATCCTGTGTGCTGCATGCGCACGTGAGGGATGAAGTCGCCGGGCATATAGAAGCTGGCGAGCTGTATGCCGAATTGGTAATCTTTGACGGCATCAAACACGCCTGCGGCGATGCGCTGTGTGGTTTCGCCCAGGTCGTAGCCCGGGAACATGCGGTTGATGTCGGTGTTGTCCATTGCCCAAAATCGCTTGGCGATGTTGATTGAGAATGGATTGGCGCAGGGAATCACGAGGATTTCGTGTCCCTCGGCGATTGCGCCTTTTGCTTCAAGGGCGGTGAGCTGCCGCACAATCTGCGAGCAGATGAAGAGTTGCTGAATTTCGTCGCCACGCATAGCTCCTACTATAGCGACCGACTTTTTGCCACTGCCGAAACGGTAGCCGCGAATGCGGAAGTCGTCGCGATAGGGCGATGGCATGGTGAATATGTTGCTGATTGTCATTATGAGTTGCTGTTTTTGATGAGATGAGAGAAGTTTTTGGTTTGTATTCGGGCGAGCAGTGAGCCTTCGTAGCACACGGGGTAGGCGCGGATTGTAAACAGGAATCCTGTGGCTGAGGCTTTCACGCTTTCAATGATGGTGCCTGTGAGCGGGTCGATAATCTGACCTATTTCCATGCCCTCGTGCACGATGCGGGAGTTGTGAGTCTCGGTGGAGAAGATGCCGGAGTGTGAGGCGTTGATGAAAGCCACTTCGTCGCCGCGCGAGATGATAGGGTCGGGGTTGATGAGACCTTGAGGCTTTTGGCTCCACATTCCCATGTGGTGGAGCAGATTGAGGAGCCCGAGCACGGTGTTTTTGCCATAGAAGTGATTGATGCGCATTCCCACGCCGAGTTCCACCACGATGCAGGGTGTGCCGGTGGAGTTGAGTGAGTGTGCGAGGGTGGATTCGAGCACTGTTGCCGCCTCGTGAATCCAGATGAACTCGAGATTGAGTTTTTGTGCGAAAGGCACGAGAGAGTCGGCATTGTTCACGTTGATTCGTGCTTGTGGCACTTCGCGCAGGAAGATGTTGCTTGAGTGGAGGTCGATAACCATGTCGGCGCCTTTGAGGTCGGCAACGATGGCATGGGCGGTCTGCTCAGCCATTGAGCCGTCGGGGCTGCCCGGGAAAATGCGGTTCATGTCGAGGTCGAAATTGGGAATACCGCGTGTGATGGAGTCGATTCCGAGAGGGTTGAGAGCGGGATAGACTTCGACTGTGCCATTGAGCAGGTGCAGATTGTCGAGGATGGTGCGTTGCAGCAAGAAGCAGATGAACTGGCCTTCGAGCTCGTCGCCGTGTGTTCCGGTGACGATGCACACGCGCTTTGTGCCGGTGCCGTTGCTGATGATGTTCTTTTTTATTGAAAACTCCTCATCGACGGGGAGTGGTGTTGTTGCTATTGTTTTTATCATAATTCCTTTGTGAATATTTTTTCTTGATAGGTGGTGGAGGCTACATATCCTCCACGCTCACTGCGATTTGCGTTGATTGCATGGCAGCGCCGCGGAATGAGCCGCGATTGACAGGGCAGTCGCCAACGTCGCGTCCGTGTGCGAGCTTGATGTAGCCATGGTCGGCTACCACGAGGTCGTTGGTAGGGTCGATGGCACGCCACACGCCGTGTGCCTCATCGAGCACTTCTACCCAGGCATGGGTGGCGCCTTCGCCGGGAATGAGTCCTGCGACGTAGCGAGCAGCCATTCCCGAAGCCCGGCACATGGCAATGAGGATGTGTGAATAATCTTGGCACACACCGCTTTGCTGTGCAAAAGCCTCGGCAGCCGAGGTGGCATTGTGGGTGGAAAGAGGGGTGTAGGCGATGTGGCTGTGCAGAGCGTGAGCCAATGCTGCGGCATAATCCACACAATCGCTCACGGCAGGCACTGCTCGCCTGAATTCGTCCATGGCGGGGCTGATGGCTGTAAGTGCCGATTGCACTTTGAAGGCACCTATTGCCTCACCTGCGGCAACCGGGATTGCATAGTGGTGGGTGAACACCGTGCCACGGCTCTCGTAGCTGAGCGAGGAGTGAGGCTCAACGATGCTGCCATAGTGCATGGCATTGCCCCAGCAGTCGGTTCCGCGGGTGATTACAGCCTCGGGTGAAATGATGAGCCGGTGCGAGGTGAGTCTCTGGCAGGCATTGCTGCAGGGTCGGCACCGCAGTTTCAGATAATGCCATGTCACCGGCACCGAGAATTGTGTGACAGCACGGTAAATGAATCGCAGATGTCGCATTTGTCGTTATATCATTACCAGGTGGTTGAGATAATTTATTGCCTTGGCTTTGAAAACCGGATTGGAGATGTCGTAGTTTTCCTCGCTGCCGAGCAGGTGCTGCAAGAGCACGAGCATGTGCTTGTCGAGGATTCCTTCTTCGTGCTCGCTGCACACCTTCAGGGCATCGAAAGCCTCTACAATGCGGAAGTAGGGATATTCAAAGCGCAGAAGCATGTCGGTGAGCTCGACGAAGCGCCCCATACGCAGGAAGTTGCGCACACGCTCATCGAAGATGCGCTCGTCGATGCTGCCCCAGAATGCGAGCAGATAGTCGGTGATAGGCTGCAGATTGGTGATGTTATCTTCCTTTGCAGCAGCGAGTTTCTCTATTGTCACGAGCGAGAGCTGAATGTAGCTCATGGTTTCGCTCTTGATTTCCTCGCGAAGCACGATGGCGTTGTCGTTGGCAGAGGTGATACCTGAGATTATTGATGCGGGATTTTTTGTGTCGTAGAGAAACCCGAGTTTGAATCCCTCGGCGTCGTCGTAGGGATTTGGGATTTCGAGGCGGTGATAGTATTCCTTATACTCCCAAGGCTCGCCGTCGAGCATCTTGTCGTGGTAGCGTCGCAACAAGTGCAATTCAAGATACACACGTTCGGCATATCGTCCGAGCCAGAACAGGCGGTTGGCCTTGCCGGCTGTGATAGTGTTACATATAGTCATAACCTTAAATTTCAGTTAATTAGGTGAATATTTGAGTTAAAACCGGGCATTTATCATTCTTCCATTACCCAGGTGTCTTTGAAACCGCCGCCTTGTGATGAATTGACCACAAAGCTACCTTCGTTTCGGGCAAACCGGGTGAGTCCGCTCTTCCACACCTTGGTCTCTTTTCCGGTGAGGACGAATGCGCGAAGGTCGGCTTTGCGAGGCACACGCTTCTCGCCGTCGAGGATGTCGAGGTCTTTGAAGTTGATTACCTCTTGTGCAATCCATCGGCGCGGTTCTTTCACAATGAGCGACTTGAGCTCGGCGAGCTTCTCAGCCGACAGGTCGCGGCCAAACACCACTCCATATCCTCCTGCTTCGCTCACGTCCTTAATGACGAGGCTCTCGATGTGGGAGAGGATATAATTGTAATCGTCGGCGTAGTAGGGAAGGTAGGTGGGGGCGTTGTGCAGGATAGGATCTTCGCCGAGGTAGTATTTCACCATCTTTGGGACGAAGTAGTAGATGCCCTTGTCGTCGGCAACACCATTGCCTATGCCATTGATTATGGCCACATTGCCTTTGCGGTAGGCTTCAAACACATTGGGCACACCGAGCATCGATGAAGGCTCAAACACCATCGGGTCGAGATATTCCTCGCTCACACGTCGGTAGATGCTTCCCACACGCTGCTTTTCGTGATATAGACCCACATAGTACACCACATCGTCTTCCACCACCAAGTCGCCCGGGAAAGCCAGCGTGGCACCCGTCTTTTCGGCGAGATAGGAGTGCTCGAAGAAAGCCGAATTGTAGCGTCCCGGGGTGAGGATGACACTGATGCCGCGGTTGTCGTTGACATATTCCATCACATCGCGCAGCAAGGAGCTGTAGTTGCGGTTGTCGGCAATGTGGTGGCGCTCAAACTCGGCTGGTGCAACCTTGCGGCAGATGTTGCGGGCAATCATAGGATAAGAAGCACCCGACGGGATGCGCAGGTTGTCTTCGAGAATGAGCCATCGCCCGTCGTCGGCTTGAACCAGGTCGATACCCGAAATGTGGGAATACACGCCTTTTGCCGGAGTGATGCCTTCGCACTCGGGCATATACCCCTTTGACGAATAAACAAATTCCTCGGGAACTATGCCATCGGCGATGATGTGCTTTTGGTGATACACGTCGTTAAGAAACGCATTGAGGGCGTCAACGCGCTGAATCAAGCCTCGCTCCAGCACGTCCCACTCGCTTTTTTCGATGACACGTGGAATGGAATCGAATGGAAACAACTGCTCATTGAAAACACCATTTTTATATACTCCAAATCGCACTCCAAATCGTTCCATCCAGGCATTTACCGTGTCGCGACTGTCAATTAAATCTCTCATAACTCTACAGTTTTATGGCAGGAAATACGCTTGTCTGCCAATGATGTTAAACTTCATACCACAGCCCTAAAAGGCTTGGCTTTGACTAAAAGACCCTATTTTCGCTGCAAATATAATCAAAATGTTTGAATTGCGCATAATATGATTGCATATTTCTTGCAAAATATTGTTTTAGCTTTCATTGTGATGCTGTTAATGGTATTTTTGCCCAAAGAAGAAGCTATGTGTGTCGCTTCAGCGTGCAGATGTAAAAATTGAGCCGGAAGAATCTTTGACGATGCAGGCGCTAATTGCCGTAGGAACTTCAGCTGGTGGAAGCCAGCCCAAGGCTATTATTGCAACATGATTAGTACACGTATGGTTCAAAGAGGTCGTCCATTGTGACTTCAGATTGCACAGTGCTTGAGTGGGCATTACGCTTGATGCCGTAAGTGGTAATCATAGTGAGATGCAAAGCTGAGCGTGTATTGGTAGCTTCGCGGAAAGCCTCAATCTTGTTGCGAAGTTGCATTTCATAATTGCGGTCGATGGTGTATGGATTGATGGAGTATTTCATTTCACATAGGTTGATTACTCTGTCCCTACGGTCGATAACCATGTCGATCTGAGCCCCATGGCAGGTGTCATCTTCCGGCTTTGAAAACCACACAGAGTCTTGGGAAAGTACGCCAAGAATTCCGAGTTTACGCTTGATCTGCTGAATGTGCGATTTGCACACGAGTTCAAAGGCATTGCCTGCCCAAGCCTTTCGTGCAGGATTGTCGAGCGTGTGTGTCCAGAAGCGTTCGTCGCGTCCATAATTGTCTTTTATGAAGCGGAAGTAAAATAAAGTGTAGTTGTCGCAAAGTTGGAATACCATATTCTTGCGTTTGTTGCCATAGAAATAGTATTGCCGCACAAAGTCGGAGTCAGCAAGATTTTGCAGCACACGAGTAAGGTCTCCATTGTTAGGCACTTTTGCGGCAATAGAAATCGCATTTCGGGTCATACCCATTTTCTTTGACGACAATGCTTCAACAACTTTTACGTATAGATCACTGTTGCGGAACAGAGTGCGATAGAGATGCTGGAATTCATCCCATAGTCCACCTTTCTGTCTGAAGAAGAGATTGTCGATGTTGGCAGAATAAGAGAGGTCTTCGTCCAATTGGTTGAGGTAGAACGGGATGCCTCCCATAGCCATGTAACATTCCACAATGTCATATCTGCTCCACTCTATGTGACGTGATTTGAGATATTCCTCTGTTTCGCAAAGTGTGAAGGGGTGAAGATATAGCCTGGTTGCGTGTCGGTTAAAGAGCCCTCCCGGATTGTCTGCGAAGTTTTCGGTCATCCATGCTGTGGCTGAGCCACACACAATCATCATCAAATTAGATTGCTGTGCTCCGAAACTGTTCCAGAAATATTCGAATGATGGCAGGAAGTCGGATTTAGGAGAATCCATCCACGGAATTTCATCAATGAATATCAGTTGACGCTCTTCGATAGGACGACTTTCGATATATGACCGCAACATATTGAACGCTTCTTTCCACGAATCAGGGGTTGTGAGGTCGGGTTGATACACATGCCGTAGATCGTCGGCAAAATGCTGTAATTGCACCTCTTTGGGTTGATTGTATGCTCCAGTGAGCCGCAAGGAAAAACGGTTTCTGAATAATTCCGAAACTAAGAAAGTCTTGCCAACCCTTCGGCGGCCATACACTATCACAAGTTGGGCCATGTTGGAATCATAGCATTTCATCAACTTGCGAATCTCCTCTTTTCTTCCTATTATATTGGGCGTATTCATGCTGTAAATTTACAGCTATTTATTCAAAATTGCAAGATTAGTCCTCTAAATGTGGCAAAAAAAGTGAGATTTAGAGGAAAAATGGGGTATAAGTCCTCTAAATGTGGCATAAAAAGTGAGATTTAGAGGAAGTATCCTCGTGGAAGATGCTGCGGCTTCACGGCATGGTGAATTGCACGCTACCGTCTTCGGTCACGAAACAGGGAATGCCGATAGTGCCACTTTGCTTGACATTGGCGAAGGCGGGGTGTGAGTCGCGAAGATGCAGAAACTCTTTGAGATTGTGTACATGTTCGCCGATATCCACCAATTGGAAGTTGCTATTGCCTGCCAGTTGCTCTATCATCGGGGTGCAATCAGGGCAAGTAGCCATAACATATACTGTTGTCATATTCTTCGTGGTTTTGTCGGTAGGTGCTAAATGTGAAGTATAACGTCTTTGCCGAAGGGTGCGAGCGAGAGTCCTGCCATCTTGAAGTGTTGCTTGGCAAAAGGAATGCCAATGATGGTGATGAAGAGCAGCACCCCGAAGAAGATGTGCACCATCCATGCCCACAAGCCTCCAAACACGAGCCACAGAATGTTGAGCGGAATGCGTATGCAGCCCATGGGACAGCCGGTAGGTTTCACCTCAGCGCCAAAGGGCCACAGGCAAAGCAGTCCGATTTTTAGCGTCTGTAGCGCCACCGGAATGCCAATGATGGTGATAGCCATAGCCAGGCTTCCGGTGAAATATCCGATAGCAGCTTCGAGTCCGCCGAAAAGCCACCAGAGCAAATTGCCTATAAATCTCATGTTGTAGAAAAAATTTGGTTCAATAACATTGCGAAGGCCGACAAAGCTTCCGATGGCAAAAGTAAGCAATTTTCTTGAAAAACCATCGCCCCCAGCCCCAAAAAAGCGGCACATTGTGCTAATTGTGTCACAATCTTAACCTTGGTTTCGTGAAAATAGATTAACTTTGTGTATTAT
>JBJFEF010000115.1:6383-8683 GCA_051890435.1 Muribaculaceae bacterium | reverse complement strand
GAATATGTTAATTATATCATGCAAGATTACAGGCAGCCAATGGGAGTCGCAACTTACAAAACCGCAGATGAGATAGAGCCTGAACTGGTGAAACTATTACCTCCAAAAGATGAACTAATTAAATTATTGAATTGTGAATGAGATTATTTATAAAATGTTTGAGATATGATATACGAAGATGTGAGGGAGTTTGTAGTGAAGTTCAGGTGTGGACTGCTGTGAGGGGCTGTATTTATGTGAAATGAAACAAGGATGGTGATATGGTGAGACTTGGGATTGTGATTCCGTGCTATGATGAGGAGGCTGTGATTGCCGACACGGCGGCTGAGGTGCTGGGGATTCTCGGCGACTTGGTGAAGCGTGAGGTGGTGGCTGCCGAGAGTTTTGTGCTCTTTGTGAACGATGGCAGCACCGATGGCACTTGGCAGCTTATCACACAACTGCACTCGCAGCACAGCGAGGTGAAGGGACTCAACTTGCTATGCAATGTGGGGCAGCAGAATGCCATCATGGCAGGTATGATGACCGTGCGTGAGCGCGTGGATGCCGTGGTGACGATAGATGCCGACTTGCAGGACGATATCACCAAACTTGAGGAGATGCTGGGCTACTACGGCAAGGGTTGCGACATAGTGTATGGCGTGAGAGAGAACCGTGAGGTGAACGGCTACTTCAAGCGCACATCGGCGCGGATGTTTTATCGCTTGCAGCGTGCGCTGGGAGTGAAAAATGTGGATAATCATGCCGATTTCAGGCTGATGAGCCGCCGTGCACTCGACGAGCTGTCGAAATATAAGGAGCGTGTGCTCTATCTGCGTGGCATTGTGCCACTGCTGGGATTGCCCTCAGCCGAAGTGAGCTACCGCTTCAGGGAGCGGAAGGCAGGGCGGTCGAAATACACGCTCGGGAAGATGCTCAACCTTGGCGTTGACGGCATCACCGGATTTTCCACTACGCCCATCAACTACATCATAGGCACAGGGTGCGCTTTTCTTGTGGTGAGCTTTTTCATGATGCTCTACATTCTGTGGTCGTTCTTCGTGGGACGTGCGGTGTCGGGTTGGACGTCGATAATGCTCTCGATGTGGTTTATAGGAGCGATGATATTGCTGTCGATAGGAGTGATAGGGAAATATATAGCCAACATCTTTGCCGAGGTGAAACACCGTCCGCTGTATCACATCGACAGCTTCCTCGATTGAGAGGGGGCAAGAGGCTTCACAGACTGGGAGGGCGACAAGAGGCGGTTCCTTTGGCTGAGAGGTGGCAAGAGGCGGTTTTGGTGAAAAATTGTTGAAATATCTCATATTTTTGGGGTTGTGCTTTGATATGTGAATATTTAGGGCTAACTTTACATATTTGAAACAGAAAAAACAAAAAACGAGATATGAGAGATTACAAAGAATCACGCTTAATCAGGCGAATAGCCGCAGCAGTGCTTGCTGTGGCGGCGATGCTCAATGCAAGTGCACAAGATGCGGCAACACAGGCACCGGCAACACTTTTTCCGTATCCGGTGGCGCCCGACACGATAAGCACGCTTGAGGGTCGCACCAACTACATTGTGTCGAAATTTTGGGACAAATTCAACCTCTCGAAGCACATTGCCGACTCGGCAGCCTTCGACCGGGCGTTTCGCGACTATGTGACGTTCTTTAAATATGCGCACCGCAACATCGTGTTTTCGTCGATAAAGCAATTCATGAACCGTGCGCAATCCAACTTGCCTAACTACATAATGATAATGGAAGTGGCTGAAAAGGCGCTCTATGCTCCGGGAGCTGAATTCTGGAGCGATGAGGCTTATTTGCCGTTTGCCGAGGCATTTGCGGCATCGAAGAAGGTGAAGGGCGCCAACAAGGTGCGCTATGAGGCGCAAATCAAGAAGATAAAGCAAAATCAGAAGGGGGCAATAGCACCCGATTTCACCTATCTGACCCCCGACAAGCAGAAGGGGAAGTTGAGCGAGGTGACAGGATGCCCGATATTGCTGTTTTTCAACGACCCCGATTGCGAAGATTGCTCGATAGCCCGATTGCGCTTGAGCACAAATGTGACGCTTAACCGCCTGATTGACGAGGGTCAGCTGAAGGTGGTGTGCATTATGCCCGACGGATATAGCCGTGAGTGGGCTGAGGATGCCCGCAACTACTCCGACAAGTGGATAATAGGTGCATCGGCTGAAGCCGGCGACAACTACGACATACGCTACTCGCCGAGCTTCTACCTGCTCGATAAGGACCACTCGATAGTGGATAAGAACATCAATCTGGAGACGGTGATGGGGATGTTTTGAGAGG
>JBJFEF010000115.1:1920-6283 GCA_051890435.1 Muribaculaceae bacterium | reverse complement strand
AGAGGGGATGTTTATTTTAATGACGTTTTATGGAGAAGAAAAATATAGCGGTTTTGATTTCGGGCGGCGTGGATAGCGCTGTGGTGGTGCATCGCCTCATGGAGGAGGGACATCAGCTGACGCTGTTCTACATACGCATAGGCATGGACAACGGCGAGGGCGACTGCTCGGCTGAGGAGGATATTGAAATGTGCCAATTCATTGCGCGGAAATATGGCTTGCCACTTGAGGTGGTGTCGCTGCACGAGGAATACTGGGAGAATGTGATGGAATATGCACTTCGCACGGTGAAAGCCGGACTGACACCTCACCCCGACATGATGTGCAACAAGATGATAAAGTTTGGCTACTTTGAGCAGCGCTGGGGCAAGGATTTTGACCTTACGGCTACCGGACACTATGCCACCACTGACTTTATCAATGGCACGAAATATCTTGCTACGGCGGTGGATCCGGTGAAGGACCAGACCGATTTTCTGGCACAAATCAGCTACGAGCAGTTGAAGCATATCATTTTCCCCATTGGCAACTTGCCCAAGAGCGAGGTGCGCCGCATAGCGGTGGATGTGAAGATGCCCAATGCCTACCGCAAGGACAGCCAGGGAATTTGCTTCCTTGGGAAAATCAACTATAACGACTTTATCCGCCGCCACCTTGGCGAGAAGCGCGGCAGCATAATTGAGATAGAGACCGGGCGGAAGCTCGGTGAGCATCGTGGCTACTGGTTTCACACCATAGGACAACGCAAGGGCTTGGGACTGAGCGGCGGTCCGTGGTATGTGGTGAAGAAGAATGTGAGAGACAATGTGGTGTATGTGAGCAACGGCTACGACAACGAGAAGCAATATGGCAACACGCTACACCTCGATGAGATGCACTTCATCTCGGGAAATCCGTGGGAGGGTGCAAGCGGACCGGTGGAAATCACCTTCAAGAACCGCCACATGCCCGAATTTCTGCGCGGCAAGCTCACGCACCTTGGCGGCATGGAATATGTGATAGAGTCGGAGCAAAAGGTGCAGGGCATAGCACCCGGGCAATTTGCTGTGATTTACGACCCTACATCGCACCTGTGCTATGGCAGCGGCGTAATCACAGGTCAGAAAGTGTGAGTTGCCAGTCGGGTGATTTTGAAATGGCGTAAGATAGATATTTTATACACTGAATATATTGAGCATGAATGAAGATAGAGTGAAACTGAGGGTTTTGGGAATCACCTACAGCCAGGTGCAGCAAGGCGCATACGCCTTGGTGCTGGAGCAGGTGGGAGGCCCTTACCGCATACCGGTGGTGGTGGGCATAGCCGAGGCGCAGGCAATAGCCGTGCGACTTGAGAATGTGGTGCCGCCCCGCCCGATGCCACACGACATCATGGTGACGATGTCGCATGGATTCGGAATCAACCTCGATGAGGTGTTTATCTATAAATTTGACGATGGCGTGTTTCTTGCCGAGCTGCACATGAGCAACGACGACCGCAGCATAGTGGTTGAGTCGCGCACGAGCGATGCCATAGCGCTGTCGCTGCGCACCGGAGCACCCATCTACACCACACAGGAGATACTGGAGCAGACGGGCTTTATCATTCCCGATGAAGAATTGCAGCAAGGCGAGCAGGCAGTCGACGACGAGCCTGCCGAGATAAGGCTCGACAAGCTTGCAGTGGTGGAGCTGGAGAAGATGCTCAGCGAATGTGTGGAGCGCGAGGAATATGAGCGGGCTGCCGAGATAAAGGCGGTGATCGACCGCAAGCGGCCCAAAAAGTAAGCCTGACAGAATGTTATTTGAAGGCTAAAAACTGAAAACTAATAAACAAATACTTAATAACAACCTAAGAAACAATATCATTAAGATTATGCAAAACTTGAAACTGAGACTGATAGTGATGAACTTCCTGGAGTTTGCCGTTTGGGGAGCTTATCTCACATGTATGGGAGCTTATCTTGCCGGACACGGCATGGGTGGACAGATAGGATATTTCTATGCCGTGCAGGGCTTTGTGTCGCTGTTTATGCCGGCTCTTGTGGGCATCGTTGCCGACCGTTATATACCGGCACAGAAGGTGTATGGCATTTGCCACCTGTTAGCCGGTGCATTCATGCTGCTTTCGGGATGGTATGCGCTCAGCAGCGGCGATGCTGTGGAATTTGGCATACTGTTTACGCTCTACACCATTTCGGTGGCATTCTATATGCCAACTATAGGCCTTGCCAACTCGGTGGCGTTTACGGCTCTTAACAAAGCCGGGCTCGACACGGTGAAGGCATTCCCGCCGATACGCGTGTTTGGCACGGTGGGCTTTATCTGCTCGATGCTGTTTGTGGATTTTGCGGGATTCCAGAATAATTACAATCAATTCCTGGTGTCGGGAGCGCTAAGCATAGTGCTGTTTGCCTACGCCTTCACGCTTCCCGAGTGTCCGGTGACGAAGGGCGACGGAAAGAGCCGCTCGCTTGTGGATGTGCTGGGACTTCGTGCTTTCACGCTGTTCAAGGACAAGCGCATGGCTATATTCTTCATCTTCTCGATGCTGCTTGGCGTTTCGTTGCAGATAACCAACGGCTTTGCTAATCCCTTCATTCAGAGTTTTGGAGCGATAGAGGAATTTGCCAACACCTTTGCGGTGCAGCATGCCAATGCACTGATTTCGCTGTCGCAGACGAGTGAGACGCTGTGCATATTGCTGATTCCATTCTGCATGAAGCGCTTTGGCATAAAGAACGTGATGCTGATAGCGATGGTGGCATGGGTGCTTCGCTTCGGACTTTTCGGACTTGGCAATCCGTCGGACGGCGTGTGGATGTTTGTGCTGTCGATGATAGTGTATGGAGTGGCATTCGACTTCTTCAATGTGTCGGGAGCACTCTATGTGGATCAGGTTACTGATTCGTCGATACGCAGTAGCGCCCAGGGCTTGTTTATGATAATGACCAACGGCATTGGAGCTACGATAGGAACACTGTCGGCACAGCAGGTGGTGAACCACTTTGTGTATAGCCAGAGCGAAGCGATGGCACAGGTGGAAGGCTGGAGCACCACATGGCTGATATTTGCAAGCTACGCGCTGATAGTGGCAGTGCTCTTTGCAATCATCTTCAAGAACCCGGTGGTGAAGAAAGGGACCAATTAGACTAATTAGACTAATAGGACGGAATTTTTCTGTTAACTAAAAAACGCTTTGAGATATGCATAGATTTTTTGCGCCCGACATAGCGACGACGCTGCAACTGCCCGAGGAGGAATCGGGACATGCTGTGCGCGTGCTTCGCATGAGTGCGGGCGATGAACTTGAGGTGGTTGACGGCAAGGGTGGACTTCACCTTTGCCGCATCACCATGGCTCACAACAAGCACTGTGCGGTGGAGATAGTGAGCAGCGAGCACGAGGTGCCACACTGGGGGCACAAGATAGTGCTTGCGGTGGCTCCCACTAAGAATCTCGACCGCATGGAGTGGCTTGCCGAGAAGGTTACGGAGATGGGAATAGACCGAATTGTTCCGCTTCGCTGCCGCTACTCGGAGCGCAAAGAGCTGAAGACAGAAAGGCTCCGGAAGATATTGGTGTCGGCAATGAAGCAGTCGCTGAAGGCTACGCTGCCGCAGCTCGATGAGATGACTCCGGTGATGGATGTGATAAATGCGCCCTTTGAGGGGCATCGCTACATTGCCTATTGCGACAAGAACATTCCACGCCGACTCTTTGCCAAGGAGTTGGCGTGCGACAGCGATGTGATGATAATGATTGGTCCTGAGGGTGACTTCAGCCCCGAGGAGATAGAGGCTGCACTCGCGGCTGGATTTGAGCCAATATCGCTTGGCGATAGCCGTCTGCGCACCGAGACGGCGGCAATGTTTGCCGTGGCTACAGTGCACACACTGCGCCAGGAGCGTCAGTAGAGGGCTGAGACGATTCGGGCAGCGGGAGAGAGCTTCTTTTGGCGGGCGCCAAGTTGCAGCCATTCACCACTGATGCCTATTACGAAGCCGTGAGTGAAGATTTGTGTGTTGAGGTTGTGCACCCAACTTGTTTCTATAAGGTTGCGGTAGCCAAGACGCAGCACCGATGAGCCGAGATGCAAGTCGGCAGTGAGAAGATTTTCCATATCGAAACGGTTGCCCCACCAGCCCACATTCACGATTCCGCGCGTGTTGCCGAGATACAACTCATAGAACGCTTCCCCATAGTCGAGCGAGAAGAACGCTCCGATTGTGGGGAGCGTTGCTTGATAGCGCAGCGTAACGGGCAGGCGACCGATGTTGAGGTGGTAGGAAGCCATAGCCGAGAGGTTGAGGCTGAGGCGTATCTTTGCCGACACGGGGTTATTGGAGTTGTAGGCATTATAGATTACGCCGCCGCGCAGTTG
>JBJFEF010000115.1:0-1820 GCA_051890435.1 Muribaculaceae bacterium | reverse complement strand
CCGACACGGGGTTATTGGAGTTGTAGGCATTATAGATTACGCCGCCGCGCAGTTGCGGGCTACCTCCCAGGTACAGGGTGAGCCGGGGAGTAAACATATCGCTCCAGCGGTGCATCATTCCCCACTTGGCATCAATCATGAGCGAGTGCATGGTGTGGTTTCCGGCAGGATTTTGCACATTAGCATATTCCACTGCAGCCACGCCCTGCATAATCCAGCGGTCGGGAGAGAAAGCCATGGCACGCAAGCCCTCGTAGGCGAGACGGGTGTTCACCCCATGATAGCGAATGGGGGTGAGGTAGGTGTCGAGAATCGAAGCACTACCCACCTCGGCAGTGAACGATGAAATCGACGGACGCAACACCTCCACCTGCAGCGAGTCTTGCGCTGAGGAGTAGAGGCACGATGTCGCCAAAACTAAAGTTGCTAATATTCGAGTTGTCAATTTCATCATTGCAAATTTTGTCTTTATTCGGTGATTTCGTCGGTGTCGAAGAGAGATGTTTGTCCCGTCAGCTCGTCGAAGATTTCCTTTTGCGATTTTTCAGGCTCTTGCGGAACGACTTCAGTGATTTCTTCAGGCTCTTCGGGAGTTTCTTCAGGCACGGTTTCCACAATGCGCGGCTCAAGCTCGGTGATAGAGTCGATGGTGAAGTTGGTGAGACGTTTTCCCTTTGCGCGGAAGCTCTTGATGCCGATAAACTCGTCGGCATCGATGATGAGGTCGTCGCGGAAGGAGTCGCCACCGCCAAGTTTCACGCTGAAACGCGAGTAGTGATTGTCGCTGAGCAAGATGAGGCGAGAATCGGGGTTCCCGCCAATGAAGCTCTGCCGCTTAGCCGACTGCTCGAAGGCAAAACGCTTGATGTAGGTTGATTTCTGGTCGGCGTCATAGAGGATTGCGGTCCATATTTTGTCCTTGTCGAACTTCTCGATGCGGAGTATATTGTCGTCGTAGTGATTTTCGGCGTCGAAAGAAGTGGTGACGAAGTCGCCATTTTTGAGGATTACGAGCACCTGGTCGTTGCCGAGGAACTCACCGAGCGAGAAGCCGCGGCCGTCGTAGTTGAGGCGCAGCACATCGGGGTCGAACCACACCTCGCGGCCGCCGAGGGTAGAAGTGCCGTGTTCTTTGAGCGTGATGCGGTGAATCTCGTTTTTGGTGACGAGATTTCCGCGCGACTGCTTGCCCTTGATGGCGAGCTGCGAGAGATCCACGTCGAATTGCAGCACCTTCAGGCGGAATTTGGGCTTGAGGGTGATTTTCAGCACTTCAGCCTCGCCATTGGGGTTGGCTGTGAACCAGAGAATCTTCGAGCCGGGTTTGCCCTGGGTGAGGTCGTACTCCTTGTCGCGGGTGAGACCTGTGACAGCAAAACGCTTCATATACACGATTCCGCCCTTGCCGTCCTGGTAGAGTACGTTGTAGATGGTGCGTGTGTCGTTGCGCTTGAACACGCTGAGATATTGTATGTTTTTGCCCACATAAAGCTTGTCGGCAACGCGCACGAGCTTGTATTTACCATCCTTATAGAAGATGATGATGTCGTCGATATTGGAGCAGTTGCACACAAATTCGTCCTTTTTAAGGCCCATGCCGATGAAGCCCTCTTCGCGGTTGATGTAGAGCTTCTCGTTAGCCTCGGCAACGGTGGCAGCCACGATGTTGTCGAAGTTTCGGATGACGGTGCGGCGCGGGAAGTGAGCGCCATATTTGGCTTTGATGCCTTCATACCACTCGATAGTAAATTCCACGAGGTGGGCAAGCTTGTAGTCGATGTCGGCGATGCGCTCCTTGAGGGTGGCGATGTAGTTGTCGG
>JBJFEF010000114.1:0-2392 GCA_051890435.1 Muribaculaceae bacterium | reverse complement strand
AAGCTACTGCCGTTGTTATTGCAGTTTCTGCCTGGAGAAATTATCCCAACATGCCGAAAAGTGTTACATTGTCATTTACGACCTCTACAATGAAGGTGTAGATGCAACTTGCAATACCTATGAAGATAATGCCAAGCGTGCACACTGTCATTGCTATGCGCTCGCTGCAAGCCGACTTGAATGTGGGGATAATGCAATCGTCCTGACGGATAAACATTGCCTTCACCACAAGCAGATAGTAGTAGAGCGAAACGATGGTGTTAATCAATGCAATGAGCACAAGCACGTAGATTGCAACCGAACCGGTCTCAAGCGCACCTACGAAGATGAAGAACTTGCTGAAGAAGCCTGCAAACGGTGGAATACCGGCAAGCGAGAACATGGCAAGCATCATAGTGAACGCAAGGCGAGGATTGGTCTTATAGAGTCCGTTGTAATCATCGATTGATACCTTACCCGAGAAGTTCTCAATGGCAGATACCACCCCGAATGCAGCAAGGTTGCTCACGATATAAACAAGCACATAGAACATGAGAGAAGCAAGACCAAGCTCGTTGGCTGCTACCACACCAAGCATTATATATCCGGCTTGTGAAATCGACGAGAACGCAAGGAAACGCTTGATGTTGCGCTGGCGTATGGCAAACAGGTTACCAAGTGTGATGGTGAGCACGATGAGTGCATAAAGCATCCACTCCCACACTGCCGAATAAACCGAGCCGAACACCTGCACCAGAATGATGAGGAATGCGTAGGCTGCTGCGCCCTTCGAAATAACCGAGAGGTAGCTGGTCACTGCAGTTGGAGCACCTTGATACACATCGGCTGTCCACAAGTGGAATGGAACAAGCGAAAGCTTGAAGCCCACTCCTGCTATCACAAAGGCAAGTGCTGTGATAAGAAGCACTGAATTGCCTCCGGCGAACACCTTTGCTGCAATGTCGTTGAAATAGAGCGAGCCCGAAAGTCCATACACAAACGAAAGTCCGAGCATGAAGATTGCCGATGAGAAGATGGCTGTGAACATATATTTGGCTGCTGCCTCGTGGCTCTCATAGCGATTCTTGTTGAATGCCACGAGTGCTGCAAGCGGAAGCGATGCAGTCTCAAGTCCTATCACAAAGAGGAGGAAGTGGCGTGCCGAAATCATGAGGTACATTCCAAACAGTGTGGTGAGTAGCAACTCATAATATTCGCCGCGGCGTACTGCCTGAAACTCACTGTTCGACCACTTAATCGACTGTACAAGGACGATGAGCATACCAATATTGAGTATCGCCTTCATGGTGAAGGTCGATGCCGTTGTCTCAAACATGCCACTGAAGGCTGTGCCGCGAGTGAGCATGAAATAGTTGGCAATAGTGAATGCGCCAAAAATCACACTCGTAAACACGGGGAGTGCGCCAAGGCTCTTTTTCGGCATAAATGTGTCGAAAAGGAACACTAACAAGAACACGACGAGAAGTCCAAGCTCTTGTGGCATCATTAAAAATTGAGAATAATCCATATTTCTATTTTCTTTTTTTCAGTTTTCAACACTTATGCTTTTATGCAAACAATTTCATTATTGGGTCGGCTGCCTCCGAGATAATGTTGCTGAAGAAGTTCGGGAAGCATCCGATTGCTGCCACAGCAAGTATCAGAGTCACCGTAGCAAGGCGCTCATGCCATTCGGCATCGGTGAGGGTCTTGTGGTGCTCGTCTTGCACGGCTCCGAAGAGCAGCTTGCCAACCACACGAAGGATATACACGGCAGTAATCACAATTGAGCAGCATGCCATCACTGTGAGTACGCGGTGGAACATATCGGCGTGCTGGAACGAACCTACGAATATCGACATTTCTGCCACAAATCCGCTCAAGCCCGGCAATCCGAGTGATGCAAGTCCGGCAATCACATATCCCACTCCGAGGAACGGCATAATAGTCATCAAGCCTCCCATCTTGCGAATGTCGCGAGTGTGCGTACGGCCGTAGATCATACCGATAAGGGCGAAGAACAATGCTGTCATCAATCCGTGTGAGAGCATCTGGAGCACTGCACCTGTCATTGCTGTGGTGTTAAGCATAAGAATGGCAAAAAGCACCATACCGCAGTGGCTCACCGATGAGTAGGCGTTGATATATTTGAGGTCGGTCTGAACGCATGCGCTGAATGCACCATACACCACACTGATTCCGGTGAGGAGCAGGAACACCCATGCAAGCTCGCTTGCAGCCCAAGGCATAAGATAGATGGCGATGCGGAAGCAGCCATATCCTCCAAGCTTCATGAGCACACCGGCGTGAAGCATCGACACTGCTGTAGGCGCCGAAGCATGACCATCGGGCGACCAGGTGTGGAATGGGAACATTGCACCAAGCACACCGAAGCCCACAAAGGTCATCGGGA
>JBJFEF010000113.1:0-2393 GCA_051890435.1 Muribaculaceae bacterium | reverse complement strand
AGAAGAAAGCGTTGGAATTTACAAAAATTATGAATTGTTAAGGAAAATTTGTTTGCGTGTTTGAAAAATAGTATCTACCTTTGTATCGGAAAAATAACGAAAAGACAAAACTAAGATCAAACAACAACAAACAACAAAAATATATACTTGAATTTTGGTTATGAGGGGGGTGTGCTTTTGTGAAAAAGCGCACTTTTCATTTTTTATACCCCTATATCGGGGCTGAGAGGGGGTGAGGCTAATAAGACTAATAAGGCTAATAGGACTAATAGGACTAATGGGACGGCATTGCGGCGCTCGCCGCGAAGGATGCAGCGTGCAGGGTGGCAAGGTCGCACCAAGGCGCGACCCTACGTTGCTATTCGGTGGGGTGGCAGTGTGCAGGGTGGCGTGAGCGGTGGGGTGGCAGTGTGCAGGGTGGCGTGAGCGGTGTGGTGGGCACAAAAAAAGAGACACAAGCCCCACTTTCACAGCGTCACGCTTGCGCCTCGCATCATCGAGAGATATTGAAACTTAACAGAAATGCCTTTTTTTGTGCATCGGGCGAACTTCATCGCCCTTTTATTGCTTTTTCTACAACTATAACTAATAAGGGGTAGAAAAAGTTCGATTGAAAATGCAATTTTTTTGAAAAATTTTTTGTGACAGCAGTTAATTGGCTGTGTATAAGTCTTATAGCTTGCTTAATTTTTGAAGAATTTTTGCTACATGAGGCGTGGGATTCACGCGCCAAGCGTCGGTGAGATAGGCTTGCGCCAGTGCGGCATAGTCGGAACGCAGTGCAGCATCAGTGGTGCTGTCGAGGGCTGTGTAGTAGTAAACGCCCATGTTGAGCAGAGCGTCGTAGTCGTGAGGTTGGCGTGCGACGATGTAGCGGTAGCAGCGCAAGGCATCGACCGGGCGCGAAGCCATCATGTAGGCACGAGCCAGGATGTGTGCGAGCTGGAGGCTCTCGGGGGTGTCGTTGAGCATAGATTCGGCAATGCCGATAACGCCTTGAGCATCGTTACGGAAGTCGTAGTATTCGAGGAGATACACATTGATTCCACGGGTGAGCCAAGGCTGTCGTTCGCGCACGAGAAGCAAAAGTTTTTCGTATTCGTCGCCCTCTCCCATTGCGAAAGAGATGTGTTTCACGCCCGAGAAAATCGAGTCGAGAGCGATTCCGTGCTTTTGAGTGTGTTCAAAGAATCGCATCTGTTCGTCTTGGTTACCGAGCATACCGCTGGTGAAGATGGCGTGATAGCAAGAAGCGACGTCATCGGGGCGCAGGCTGAGCATCACTTCATACATAGCCAGGGCGCTTTGCCACTCCTGATACTTGAAGAAGCGAGCTGCACGCACTTTTGCAGCCTCATAACGCTGGAGGCTGTCGGTGGCTTCGGCTTGAGCGGCGAAGGCGAGCCACAGTGCCAATATAGCAAGAAAAAGTTTACGCATAGAGCCAATAGTGGATTTCAGCTCCAAAATTATGCAAAATTTCCGGCAAAACGTGAATTGTGTGGCATATTTTTTATAATTTTGGGGGAAGAAAGATTCCAATAATAAGTGCAACGGTCATAGAGCACTCTCCACCTCAGGGGGAGGCTTGCTCGACGTAGCTTGCCATGGGGGATAGAAACAGGAGGTATTGGTGAAAACGAATAAAGACATAGAATTAATATGGAAGGAATAAGGATTTTTGTATCAGATATTTGGGCGCTGACCGGCATGGATGGAAGACTGCTCACTGAGGTTACACACTGGACTCTGCTTGTGCTGTCGCTCATGTTTGCGCTGCTGTGTGGCACGGTGTCGAGTCGCATATTGCGGCCTGTGGTTCACAAAATCATTGAGAAATCGCCATCGAAGATAGATGATGTGCTGCTCAACGACGATGTGCTCATATCGGCGTGCCGCATCATTCCAGCCATTGTGTTTCTGTTTCTTGCGCCGCTGAGCTTTGAGGGCAAGCGCCCCGACGAACTGGCATACGTGCTGATAGAGCGAGCCAGCGACATCTATCTCACGGTGATGATTCTGTCGCTCATCAATCACATTCTCAACAATCTCACACACCTGAGCACCGTGCACGACCGCTTGCGCGACCACTACATCTTCGGGCTTGTGCAATTCCTGAAACTTGTGCTGTTCTGCCTCGGCGCGATTATTGTGGTGGCAATCGTCATCAACCGTTCGCCGCTCTCGCTCATTGCCGGACTCGGTGCCGCTGCCACGGTGATGATGCTGCTGTTTCGCGACAGCATTGTGGGACTTGTGGCAGGCATACAGCTCAATGTGAACGATATGCTAAAGCCAGGCGACTGGATTACGATAAAGAAGCTGGGAGTTGACGGCTATGTGCAGAAGGTGTCGCTCACCACGGTGAAGGTGCGCAACTTCGACAACACCAT
>JBJFEF010000112.1:0-2397 GCA_051890435.1 Muribaculaceae bacterium | reverse complement strand
CCTGTGAGCCACCAATCTCATATCCGGCAACCTTGCCATTCTTGTTGATAGCCACTGCTGTGAGCAGCAGCAAGCAAGTCACCATCTGCAAAACGTGAGTTATAATCTGCTTGTATCTCATATCAAATTTCTCGGTTTGTCCCATTGCCTTATAAAGGCAGTAAGATTCATAATCAGTCGTATGCTAAATCAGCACAAAGATAGCAAAAATTTTCATCATTCAGCTATTTTCCGCAACGATGCCGATTCTTGCCTTTCCTTCGCATCGGTTGGCATCATAAAATCAATATGTAACAAATTTCCATTCCAAAAAAAGCGGTAAAATTGCCGGATTTCTGGAATGGAAATTGTTTAATTGGAATCTTCCAATATGCGTGATTTGTTATTATGCCTCATTTATAGCTCAACAGGCTCATAGGGAAGTCCCCACACGTCGGCTACAGCCTTGAATGTCACCTTGCCTTCCACCACATTCAAGCCCTTGGCAAGTGCGGCATCGTCCTTGCAAGCCTTCTTCCAGCCCTTGCCCGCAAGCGCGATTGCATAGGGCAAAGTGGCATTGGTGAGTGCAAGCGTTGAAGTGAACGGCACTGCACCTGGAATATTAGCTACGGCATAGTGCACAATGCCATCTACCACATACACGGGGTCGGAGTGCGATGTGGCGTGCGACGTCTCGAAGCAACCACCTTGGTCGATTGCCACATCCACAAGCACCGTGCCCGGCTTCATGAGCTTGAGCATATCGCGGTTGATGAGGTGCGGAGTCTTGTCGCCAGGCACAAGCACCGAACCGATAACGAGGTCGGTAGTAGGCAGCTCGGCGCGGATGTTGTGCTCCGACGAATATAGTGTCTTCACATTCTTCGGGAGGATATCGGCAAGATAGCGCAGTCGCTTAAGGTTGATATCTACGATAGTAACTTCAGCTCCTGTTCCGGCAGCTATGATTGCGGCATTTGTTCCCACAGTTCCGGCTCCTATCACAAGCACGCGGGCAGGCTTCACTCCCGGCACTCCGCCAAGCAATATTCCCTTGCCAAGCTGTGGCTTCTCAAGGAAACGCATACCTTCCTGAATCGACATGCGGCCTGCCACCTCACTCATAGGTATCAGCAACGGCAGCGAGCGGTCGGCAAGCTCCACTGTTTCATAGGCAAGACACACTGCCTTGCTCTTTATCATAGCATCAGTAAGCTCCTTATCCGATGCAAAATGGAAATAAGTGAAGAGCAACTGCCCTTCCTTAATAAGTGCATACTCGGGCTCAATCGGTTCTTTCACCTTCACGATCATCTCGGCGATGGCATACACATCGGCAATCGATGGAAGAATCTTTGCACCCACTGCTTCATAGTCGGCATCGGCAAAACCCGAGCCTTCGCCTGCGGTGTGCTGCACATACACTGTGTGTCCACGTTTCACAAGTTCTGCCACACCAGCCGGTGTCATACCAACGCGGTTCTCGTTGTTTTTGATTTCTTTAGGAATTCCTACTATCATAGCATATTTGTTTATAAAGTTCATGCCGCTATCACAATGGCAGCATATAATCAAGTTGTTTTACGGGTGCTAATTTAGACATAAAATTTTTTATATGCACTATCTTTTGTGTATTTTTTTCGCAAAAATCCAAAAAAATCTTATTTTAGCTTGAAAATAGCTTGCAAGCCACCCGAATTACTGTCAAATTGCCACACATCACGCCACTATAAAAGCAAAAAGCGCAGCATTTCATCGAAATGCCACGCTTGGTGATTTCAAAAAGCCCCAATGGGGTTTCATTAAGCTTTCACACGACCTACGTATGAGCCATCGCGGGTATCCACCTCGATAAGCTCGCCCTCGTTGATGAAGAGAGGCACACGCACTGTTGCACCGGTCTCCACAGTAGCAGGCTTGAGTGTGTTGGTTGCAGTGTCGCCCTTGATACCCGGCTCAGTGTAAGTGATCTTGAGCACAGTCTTGATAGGCATTTCTGCAAAGAGGATAGTGTCGGTCGAAGCATCGCTCACAACTTCCACAGTGTCACCCTCCTTCATAAATTCGCTACCTGTAACGAGGTCCTTGGCGATAGGAATCTGCTCGAAAGTTTCATTGTTCATGAAAATGTCGTCGCTTCCTTCAGTGTAAAGGAATTGATACGGACGACGCTCCACACGAACGTCTTCGAGTTTCTCGCCAATGTTGAAGCGGCGTTCGAGCACGCGGCCATCCACCACGTTCTTCAGTTTGGTGCGCATGAATGTGTTACCCTTGCCCGGCTTCACATGAAGAAAGTCGATGCAGAAGTAGAGGCTGTTGTCCATGCGGATGCAAGTTCCGATTTTAATGTCTTGAGCGTTAATCATAAATTTGATTTTTGAGCTGTATTATTAATTATAGAATTGTTTTCAT
>JBJFEF010000111.1:0-8803 GCA_051890435.1 Muribaculaceae bacterium | reverse complement strand
CGCCTGCCGACTATATTCTCGTGTGTGGAACCTACACCGACAACGGCAGCCACGGCATCTACTCGGTGCGTTTCTCGGGCTCCGATGGCTCTCTCTCGGTTATCGACTCGGTGCAAGCCAAGAATCCTTCGTATGTGGCTATTGCTCCCGACGGACGCCATGTGTATGCCGTGGGCGAATGTGGCGGTGAATCGTGTGTGTATTCGGTTGACTACGACGCTTCAACGGGCATCTTCGGCAGCATTGTGCGCCTCGATTCGGTGGGCGCCGACCCTTGCTACATAGCACTCGCAGGAAACCATATTGTCACTGCCGACTATAGCGGCGGCTCGGTGTCGGTTTTCGACCTCGACGCTGACGGAAAAATTGCACGCCTCTCACGCTGCGACCAATTCTCGGGTTGCGGTGCCGACTCGCTGCGCCAGGCCTCGCCCCACATCCACTGCACCATGCCCTCGCCCGACAATAAGATGATGCTTGTTTCCGACCTTGGCACCGACCGCCTCTATCGCTACGCCATTGGTACCGAGGGTATTGCACTCACCGACACTATGCAGCTTGCACCGGGCTTCGGACCGCGGCACATTGCTTTCTCAGCCGATGGGAAAATGTGCTATGTGATAGGAGAACTTAGCGGCGACATTGCCGTGATTGATGTGGATAGCCTCACCGTGAAGCAAACGGTGACGTGCGACACCCTGCATGTGCGCGGCTCGGGCGACATTCACCTTAGCCACGACCGACGCTTCCTCTATGCCTCAAACCGCCTCGAAGGCGACGGAATCAGAGCATTTGCCGTCGATGCCGATGGACTGCTCACCGATGTGCAATACCAGCCCACCGGGAAACACCCGCGCAACTTCTTCATCACTCCGTGCGACCGCTATCTGCTCGTTGCCGCACGCGACGACAACAGCATCACAGTGTATAGCCGCGACATCGCCACCGGTCGCCTCACAGCCACCGGGAAGTCGTTGCAACTGCCCCACCCTGTGTGCATCACCACTATCCGTTGAGCAGCTTCTTGATTTCGGGGTAGTGCTCCATGATGGCTTCGAGAGCCATTGAGTTGCGGTCGGTACCGCCCTTGAAGTTTGTGGTCTTTAGCGACAATTCCTTGGGCTTCTTCAGTCCACGAGGCTTGTTGTGCCCGAAAGGCACCGGGATTGTGGGGAATCCATTGAGCACACCGGCAGCCCAGAACCAGATATCGTCGGTGCTCGGAGCCAACTTAGTGAACAAATCCACGTTGAGCATATCCTCGCGCAGTGCGTGAGGAGGATAAAGCACGCCGCCTACGCCCGTCTGAATGTTCAACGGACAGCGATGTATGCGCTTGGTGAGGAAGTGATACCAGCGATATTTTCGCCATTTCTTGTAGGGCTTGCCCGGCTTTATGAGTTTGGCACGATGCGCCCACACGGCATGAGGGTCGATGTCGTGCATAGCCAGCAGGTCGCGCAGCATATTGGGGTGGTAGTGCACATCGTCATCTACCGTCACGATTATTGCCTCGGGAAAATCGATGAGAGCCGGAATCAGCTTGCGGTAGGAGCGAATGTCGCGGTCGTAATTCCTTATCTCAAACACCTTGTTGCCATCGGCAAGCTGCTGCAATTCATCGGGAATGCCAGCATCGCCAAACTGCGCATAGGTGAGATAGAGGACCAGCCGGTCGGGGAGTACCGAACCACTGAGAATGGAGCGTATTGCCCCGATTGCATAAGGAATAGCCTGTGGAAACGAAGTCATCGAAACCACCACTTCGGGCTTGTGCGCATTGCTTTCTTTCATCTCTTTAACGGCTTAAATGGTAACACTTTCAAATGGTCGGTCGTTGATTTTTGCTGCATACACAGGGAACTCGCTTTGATACATCAGCGGAGTGCCAACGCGATAAATTTTTTGTGCCATGCTTATCATATAGAAGTCGAGGAATGATTTCAGATATCCATCAGCAGCATTTGCAGGGGCATTGCCATGCTTTGAGCAATCCATGTGAGAAAGAGTGCCGGGAATAACGTACACTCCGTCAATTTGTGCAACTCGTCGCAGGAATGTGATGCTGTCCGACGTTACCAGAAGCCTCTTGCATGGTGATGAAGCCCTTAACTGCTTAACATAATCCAGACACTTCGCAAGAAGGTCCTCGACCTCCGATTTCTCGGTCAATGCCTTAAAGTGATATTCCTTAAAATCGCCAAGAAGATTTTGGAATCGGAACACGGCGGCATCATAGTCACCGCCAATTTCGGCAAGAATTTCATCTATTCGCTGCTTTAGTGCGGCTCCGGGCTTGAAAAGCTCGCGATACAGCTCACCCCAGTCATATCCCTTGATGCCGGCATCACAATATGCCCCATTGATGTGGGAAAGCAAATCGCGATTAGTGTAGAAATGGACTTGACGCGTCGGGAAATAATGCAACAGTCGTGTCGCATAGTGCTCACCACGCATATAGAGCACACGGTGATAGAGGGGATTGTCGGTATATTCGCCGTCTTTCAGTGTCCAGTCGTATTGTGCAGGCACGAGATAGTCTTCGAGCTTGAACGGGAAAGTGTAGCGTATGCGAAACGGAAGGTTATTATACTTGCAATAGGCATAAAGCGAAATGATGCCCTTGAAGCGGTCGCACATGCCACCGTGAAACGATTCACCATCTACCATTGCAATGCACAACGGCTCCTTTGAAGCGGGTCGCTGCATGTAAGGCGATTTCAAGGCAATCCTTGCTGAAAGCATTATCTCTTTTGCTTTGTGCCTAAGCTCTAACAATTTATATTTATATCCGGTGTAAGTTGCCATTTTCAAAATATTCAGTCGTCAATGTCGTTAAGGTCATATCGCTCGAAGTAGCCCAGGTCGCGCACTGAGTTGGTGCGGGCACGGCCACGCGAGCGCTTTGCAAGAAACTCCTCATAGCTCTTTATGGCATAGTGATTGATTTTAATCACATCCTGCTGAGGCTCGCGGTCGCCAAAGTGGGTGGTGATGATGTTGCCATGCGGATCGACAGGCTTGCCCGAGATGCGGGCAGCCTCGTGACAGCCAATCATGCAGCACACACGGCGCGGGTCGATGATGCTCTTCACGTGGGTGTTGAGCTTGTGTCCCGGTAGCGAATGTTTGCGGAAACGCTGCATCACACTGCCTTCGGTCTTCGTCCGTGCTCCCGAACTGCCATAGACGAGCCAATTGACCTCAACCACGGCATAGTCTTCAAAGCGATGCAGAAACTCGGGAATCGAACTGTCTTTCACAGGCACGATAAATTCGTCGAGGTCGATGACGGCAATCCAGCGGGTATCGAATCGGTGACGCTCAAAGCAGTCGTCGTAGGCAGCGAGCTGCCGCTTTCGGCCGGGGAAATAGTGATATTCCACAATGCCCGAGTCGATGTAGGGCTGGAGCACCTCGCGAGTGCAGTCGGTGCTCTCGTTGTCGTAGATGTAGAAGCGTTCCACGCCTTGGCTTAGGTGCCACTCAATCCACTCCTTGAAGTAGGGACCCTCATTCTTGGCAATGGCACACACGGCGAGATAGTGCTCGGGCTTGGTGTGGTCGTGACTGAGGCGCCACTTAAGCTTGATGGCATTGATTACGCCATAGCGCAAGATGCCGCGCCAGCGGTTTCGCGTCATTTTGTGGGGAATCACTCCGGCTATTATTTCGGCAAGCACCTTGTTCATAGCGGTTGGGTCTCAAAGGTGGATTTTTCGGGTAATATCGACCGGAATGCAGCCTTCAGGTTGCCGATAACCACATCGTAGTTGCGAATGTGCACGTTGTCGTTGAGGCAAATGAGGGTATATTTCTGCTCATAGATAGCCTTCACGGCTTGCTTGGGGCGCACCATGAGCGGAAACATCTTGGTGTCGCAGTAGGTGTTGTAGGGCTCAAAGTTGCCACGGCAAATCTGCCAAGTGCGGAAAAGCTCGGGAGTGTAGTCGGTGAGAGCGCGGAATTTGTTTACCGAAGTTTCGGTAAGCTCCTTTCCGGCAGCCGCCCACACCTCCTCAAAGGTCGATTTCAGGTAGGGCTGTGCATTGTGAGGCACGCGCAGGGTGATGAATTTATCGTAGAATCGCAGTAGGTAGTTCCAGCGTGCCTTGAAGCCATAGCTTTTGTTGAACCACTTATCGTGCCACTGCTCCATCACCTTCTTCTTGCTGAAGTGGCGGTTGATAATCCTGATGTTGTTCTTGATGCGCTTATACCACTGCGACCACGAGGGATTGTAGTCCATCACGGCAATGTCGCGTGGCAGCCCATTGAGGAAGAAGCGCTCCACGGGCAAGTGGTTGATGATGTAGAAATCGTCGTTGAAATACACGAAGTGGTCGCTCAGCCCGGGGATTTTGTGCATGTAGCGCTCAATCACCACCGAGTTGAAGGTGGGCAGAAACTCCTTGGGGATGAAATCCTCGTGGCGCACAATGTGCAGCTTGGGATTGGAGGTGTCGAGCCACTCGGGAGTGCGTCCGTTCACAATGAAGTGAATTTTGCGCACCCAGGGGGCAAACTTCTCCACACCGCGGAACCAATAGCGCAAGAATCCGTTGTCTCTGAAGCGTGCTTCCGACACGCCATTGCGGGTGTTGTGCTTGTCGTAGCGGTAACGGGAGAACTCCTCCTGCCACTCAGGGTCGTTCATATCGACCCATGTTATTACGAAATCTATATCCATGCTTAGTGTGATTGCAATTTTTTTGTGGGGATACAATGTGTTACTTCTCGCCGCACACGTCGTTGTTGTAGATGGCGTGCTTGAAGCGGTTGTGGGTCCACAAGTATAGCTCTGGGTGCTCTCTGATCTCAGCTTCGAGTTGCTGATAGTAGAGCTGCGTAAGCTCAAAGTCGGGCAGCGACTTGGGGTCGGGATGCAGGGGTGTGAACCGGCACTCATAGTAGCCGCGTTTCACGCGCTTCATGCCCATAAACAGTGCATCGAAGCCAAAGTGCTTGGTGAGCTTCTCGGTGCCTGTGAGCACAGGCACGTTGTGGTTGAGGAAGGGAATGAAGTGCTTCGACTCCCCGAATTTCGGCGACTGGTCGGCAATGTAGCCGATGATGCACTGGCGGTTGTCTTTCTTTGCCGCTGCAATGAAGCGTGCGGTCTTATACATATCCACACTGACGTGCCCGAAGCGGCCGCGCATCTTGTGCATGAGGCGGTTGGTGGCATCGTTGCGCAACATGTGGAACACATGCGCCTGAATGGGTCCCTTTCTCAGCACCAGCCCCATCGAAGCAAGCCACTCCCAATTACCATAATGACCTATGAACACCGACACCGACTTGCCCTCATCGAGCAGACTGTTCACATAGTCGATATTCACGAATTTCATGTGTCGCATCATCTTCTCGGGCGAAATCGACACGAGTTTCAGGCTCTCAAGAATCACATCGATGAAGGAGTGATAGAATTGCTTTTCAATGGCAATAATCTCACGCTCGCTCTTCTCGGGAAACGACTCCACAAGGTTTCTGCGCACTATGCGGCGGCGATAGCGCACAATGTGGTAAAGCGGGAAATAGAGCACGTCGGACAGCAGGTGGAGCACACCGAAAGGTGCACACGAAATAACCCACACCATCGCCAAGAGAATATAATAATTCAAGCTGCTCAGCATAGGCTTGATGCCGCTGCCGTGAGCTTGCTGTGAGGAGTTGTTGTTGGTTTCACTCATAAGAATACTGGCTTTTGATGCTGTAGCCTCAGCATGATTACATCCACAAAATTAATACTTTTTTCTGAAAAACAGCACGCAAAGGCGCCAAAACCGCTATTCGTTGCGTCCGGTGATGATTTTCTTGATTTCGTGGAGCTTGTTGAGAGCTTCCATGGGGGTGAGGTTGTTGATGTCGGCATGAAGAATCTCGTCGCGCACCTGGCACAGCACGGGGTCGTCGAGCTGGAAGAAAGAGAGCTGCACGCCACCCTCCTGCTTCGGCGCCACCTGCGGAGTGGTGGCATCGCTGCGGTGGTTGGCTTCGAGCTGCTTTAGCACCTCATTGGCACGCTTCACGATTGATGGCGGCATACCGGCGATTTTTGCCACATGTATGCCGAAGCTGTGCTCGCTGCCTCCCTTCACGAGTTTGCGCACAAACACCACCTTGCCGTTAATTTCCTTCACCGACACGTTGTAGTTGGCAATGCGCTTATATGTGTTCTCCATCTCGTTGAGCTCGTGATAGTGAGTGGCAAAGAGCGTCTTGGCGTGCGCCTTGGGGTTCTCGTGGATGTATTCCACAATCGACCAAGCGATGGAAATGCCGTCGTAGGTGCTTGTGCCACGGCCGAGCTCGTCGAAGAGGATGAGGCTGCGCGGGCTGATGTTGTTGAGAATCGAGGCAGCTTCGGTCATCTCGACCATAAAGGTGGATTCGCCGAGCGAGATGTTGTCGCTGGCGCCCACACGGGTGAATATCTTATCTACAATGCCTATTTTCGCGCTTTCTGCGGGCACAAACGAGCCAATCTGTGCCATGAGTGTTATCAGGGCTGTTTGGCGCAACAGAGCCGATTTACCTGCCATATTGGGGCCGGTAATCATGATAATTTGCTGGTTGTCGTTGCCGAGGTGAATGTTGTTGCTCACATACCGCTCGCCGAGCGGAAGCTGGCACTCAATCACCGGGTGACGACCTTCCACAATGTCGATGTCGAGCGAGTCGTTGAGCACGGGGCGGTTATAGTGGTTCTCGATAGCCACGCGCGTGAAGGCGCTGAGGCAGTCGAGGCGGGCAATCAAGTTGGAATCGAGCTGAATGGCGGGTATATATTCGCTCACGGCATTCACCAGCTCATTGAAGAGCTGCTGCTCAAGGCTCAGAATACGCTCCTCGGCACCGAGAATTTTCTCCTCATAGTCTTTCAGCTCCTGGGTCACATATCGCTCGGCGCTCACAAGCGTCTGCTTGCGAATCCACTCCTGCGGCACCTTGTCGCGGTGAGTGTTGCGCACCTCGATGTAGTAGCCAAACACATTGTTGTAGCCGATTTTCAAGCTCGGAATGCCCGTTAGCTCGCTCTCGCGCTGCTGCATCTTCATGAGATAGTCCTTGCTTGAGTGAGAGATGGCGCGTAGGTCGTCGAGCTCGGCGTTTACACCGTCGCGAATCACATTGCCGCGGTTGATGAGGTTGGGAGCATCGGGATTGATTTCGCGCTCGATGCGGTCGCGGATTATGCTGCAAGGATTGAGCTGCTCGCCGATGCGACGCAGCACCTCGTTTCCCGAGGTGGAACAAAGCTCCTTGACCGGAGCAATAGCCACGAGCGAATTTTTCAGCTGCACCAGTTCGCGCGGAGTGATGCGAGCCACAGCCACCTTCGAGATGAGTCGCTCAATGTCGCCAATCATTTCAAGTTGCTGCTTAAGCAATTCACGCCCCTCGGTGTCGCGGAAGAAGTGCTCCACCACATCGAGGCGGCTGTTGATTTGCGCCACATCCTTCAGCGGGAAGAGCAGCCAGCGGCGCAGCAGTCGGGCACCCATAGGCGACAGAGTGCGGTCGATGACCGACAGCAGGCTTTTGCCGTCGTCGCACATCGATTCGAGAAGCTCGAGATTGCGCACAGTGAACTTGTCGAGGCGCACATATCGCTCCTCCTCAATGCGTGAGAGGGCTGTGATGTGCCCTATGTGGGTGTGTTGGGTGATATCGAGGTAGCAGAGAATCGCCCCCGACGCCACAATGGCGCTGTGCATCGAGGCGATGCCGAAACCTTTGAGGTTGCGGGTCTCGAAGTGCTTTAGCAGTCGGTCGGTAGCCGATTCCTCGGTGAAAATCCAGTCTTCGAGCTCAAAGGTGAGGTATCGCGAAGTGAAAGTGTCGTTGAATTGCTGGCGGAAGCTGCGCTCAATGAGCACTTCCTTGGGAGAAAAGTTGCCAAGGAGCTTGTCGATGTAGTCGGCAGAGCCTTCGGCAGTGAGAAACTCGCCCGTGCTGATGTCGAGAAACGCCACACCCACCGCCTTTTTGCCGAAGTGCACGGCAGCGAGGAAATTGTTCTCGCGGTGATTGAGGATATTGTCGTTGATTGATACGCCCGGAGTGACGAGCTCGGTGATGCCGCGCTTCACCAACTTCTTGGTGAGCTTGGGGTCTTCGAGCTGCTCGCAAATCGCCACACGCTTGCCGGCGCGAACGAGCTTGGGCAGATAAGTGTCGAGGGCGTGGTGAGGAAATCCGGCAAGCTCCACCGACTGTGCCGCGCCATTGGCACGGCGAGTGAGGGTGATGCCGAGAATTTCCGAGGCAGCAATGGCATCGGTTGAGAACGTCTCATAGAAGTCGCCCACGCGGAAAAGCAGCACCGCATCGGGATGTTTCGCTTTCATCTCGAAGTATTGCTTCATCAGTGGGGTCTCAACGATATCTTTTGCCATAGTGTCAATGTGTATTAAAAAAAGCGTCCGGGCTCAACTGCCGGCATAATCAAGGCAAAATTACAAAAATTTGCGCAAACCACGAGCAGAGCACCCGAAATTTATTTTCACCACCCCACCACATCAACATTTATTTCATCACCCATAATCCATCATTATCCTTACCTTCATGCTTCAGAATACCTATTTTTTGCATAGCTGAAAGGTCTCGTTCGATAGTCCGCTGGCTCACCGACAGTATTTCCGACATTCTTCGGCCTGTTATTGTTGGCGACTCTTTGATAAGATTGAGGATTTTCCGTTGGCGTTCAGTGAGTTTTGTCTCCGACACGTCTCCGTCATGGTCTCCGACATTCGTGGTGTCGGAGGATGCGAAAATGACGGTCTGGAATTGTGTGGGA
>JBJFEF010000110.1:0-2410 GCA_051890435.1 Muribaculaceae bacterium | reverse complement strand
ATATTCATAAACAATGCGCTTGCTTTGGTGCTTCCCTCTTGCGTCTTCAGTCGGCGTATCTGATTCTTGATGCTGTCGGCAATAATGTCGAAGAGGTGATCACGCATCACGAGCACGTTGTCGAGTTGCGAGAAATCCTTGTCACGCAGCATGTCGTTTACTGCATTGAAGATGTTCTCCACTTCGTCGTTGATTATCTTCAGATCGTGAATCTGCTCCTCTGACAGACCTTTGTGGTTGTTGTTGATATGCTCGTAGGCAGGTCGGGTGATGTGCAGCAGAGCCTTTGCGGTTTCATTCAGATAGTCAACTACCTGCACATAATAATGACCGGTTTCGATGTTTTGTTCTTGGAGCTTTTTCAGCGTCCCCATCATGCCATATTTGTAACGGGTGGTTTCGCGGTAAATGGCTTCCGACTGCGCTACGGTTTCTTTCAGCACCTTGCGGTTTTCAGTGAAAAGAGCCACAAGCATGTGGTTGTAGATTGCCGATAACTCATCCATAAGATTGCACACCGACTTTGTGCAAGAGTAAAGCACATCTTCGGCATCAGCCGGCTCATCAATAATAATTGCCTTAGCTTCTTCACATTTCTTCTTCGACTTAAAGATAAGGTTATAGCAAAGCGTGTAGCCACACACAAGCACTATCAGAGTCAATGCAATCCATCCGCCCCACACCAGCGAAGATGCTATTGCAAACGATAGCACGAAACCGGCAATGGCGGTCACGAACCATCCCGAAATCACCACCATCACACCGGTGATGCGATACACGGCGCTGTCGCGTCCCCAGGCGCGGTCGGCAAGCGATGAACCCATTGCCACCATGAATACCACATAGGTGGTCGAAAGTGGCAACTTAAAAGATGTACCGATACAGATGAGAATTGCAGCTGCTGCAAGATTTACCACTGCACGCACGTTGTCGTAGGCAACATTGCCACGTTCTGCCTCGGGCAAGAGTTCAAAGCGACGCTCTATCTTTGCAGATACCGAGTCGGGAATCAACTTCTTGTAGGCGGCATTGGCGGCGATGGCAAAGCGTACGAGTGTGCGAGAGAAAAGAGTTGAGCCGAATTTCTCATCCTCGGTGTTCTGCGACGACAGGCTCAGCTGTGTCTGTGCCACTCGCATTGCACTGCGTGAAAAGAACAGAGTGAGAATCATCACCACTCCTGCAAATATCAGCAGCCACGGGTTGACTTGTGCCGGCTTCGACAGCTCAGTCATGAGCATTTGCTCGTTACCGTTGTTGAGCGCGAGATTGTAGGCATCAATTCCGGCTATGGGAACACCAATGAAGTTCACCAAGTCGTTTCCGGCAAATGCAAGAGCGAGGGCGAATGTTCCCGAGAGAATTGTAATCTTCAAGATATTCACCTTCAGTTTTTGCAACACAAGCAATACAAGCGACGAAGCTACCCATGCCACTGCAAGTACGGTGAAAATATTGTCGTTAATCGTCTGGAGCAATTCGGGCGAGAACAACCCGGAGCTTTTCATTCCCTTAAAGATGGCAAAATAGAGTATGCCCACTATCGACACACCGCACCACATTGCTCCGAATCGACTGAACGCCTTCTGATAGCGGAAGGAGAATAACATTCGCGAGAAATACATCAGCACCGAGCCAACTACAAATGAAATTGCCACCGACACCAATATTCCCGAAATCATCACAAGCGCCTTGCCACTGTTGATAAATTGTCCTACATCGGCTATTGTGAGACCACTGTCGGTGCTCACTTTATACACCGCCACTGCCACTGCACTACCAAGCAGCTCGAAAATGAGTGATACTGTGGTGGAAGTGGGTAAGCCTAATGAGTTGAATGTGTTGAGAAGAATCACATCGGTAAGCATCACGCCACCAAACAGCATCATGATTTCGGTGAATGTGAACATCTCGGGATAGAAAACGCCTTTTCGTGCCACCTCCATCATGCCATTCGAAGTGACCACTCCAAGCAATATGCCCACTGCAGCCACACCAAGAATTATCTTCATTGGTGCCACTTTGGCGCCCAGGGCTGAATTAAGAAAGTTTACTGCGTCATTCGCAACGCCGACTATCAAATCAAGTATGGCAAGCAGAGCCAAAATGATGATAATCACTGTGAAAATTGGACTCATAATCAATAGTTTATGTTCGTTTATATATTTTATTTCTAATGAAAATTTTTGTGTGGAATCACCCGATTCCATGAAAATGGAATCTCACATCAGTGTTATTTATGCTTTATTTTTACTTGTGCAGGGTGAAGGTAAATTCAAGTCCGCCCGCATGGCGGTTCTTCACCGAGATAGTTCCTTGATGGAACAGGACGGCATTTTTCACTATTGCCAATCCAAGTCCTGTGCCACCAACCTTGCGTGAACGACCTTCATCTACCCGATAGAAACGC
>JBJFEF010000109.1:0-8812 GCA_051890435.1 Muribaculaceae bacterium | reverse complement strand
CCATCGGTGTGTGCCGCGAAACCGATGATATGGGCAAGGTGAGGCGTGAGCAAAGCGACGTGCGCCGCAAGGTGAGGGAGACGTCGGGACAGCTCGATGCCAACCGCCGCAAGGCTGCCCAATCGCTGCGGGAGCTTAACGCCATTGATGCCGACATCGACCGCAAAGGTCGGGAAATACGCCGCATGGAGCAAAATGTGGCTGCTTGCGATGCCCGCATTGCTCTTATCACCGACTCGATAAAGGCTTCGGAGGCACGACTTGTCCGTCTGCGCTCCAACTATGCAGCGGCTGTGCGCAAGATGCAGCACAACCTCTCAAGCGCCGACCGCCTGTCGTTCATCCTATCGTCATCGTCGCTACACGAGGCGTGGCGCAGAATGCGCTATCTAAAGCAGTTCTCGAAGTGGCGCGACCGCCAAGCCGAGGAGATACACGGCGAAATAGTGGCAATGGACCGTCGCCGACGCGATGTAGAGAAGCTGCGTGGCGAGCAGACTGTGCGCAACCGCGCCTTGCAGAATGCCAAGGCAGGGCTTGAACAGCAGCGAAGCCGACAGAGTGAGGCTGTGGCGCAGCTCAAGAGCGAGGAAATGCACTTGAAGGGTGTGCTCGAGGAGCAGAACCGCCGTGCCGAAGCTCTTGACCGCGAGCTCGACCGACTGATACGCCTGGAGGAAGAGCGTGTGGCTGAGGAGCAGCGAAAGGAGCGTGAACGGAAACTGGCTGAGGAGCGTCGCCGCGCCGAGGAATTGGAGAAACAGCGTGCTGCCGAGGCTCAGGCTGCAAAAGATGCCGAAGCCAAGAAGGCTGCCGGCGACAAGCAGGGCAAAAAGGCAAAGAGCACCAAGACTACAAAGGATAAAAAGAAGAAGGGCAGTGCTCAACCAGTGGTGAAGCCAAAGGTGGCTACACCCAAGCCTGTGACAAAGCCCGCAGCGCCTGTGAAGAGCACCGCCGACGACTATGCGGCACTCACGGGCAGCTTTGAGAGCAACAAGGGCAAGTTGCCCTACCCGATAGGAGGCAGCTGCCGCGTGGTGCGCACATTTGGCAAGCAGCGTCACCCCGAGTTGCGCCATGTGATGACCGACAATGGCGGAATCGACCTTGAAGCAGCTCACGGAGCCGTGGCAAGGGCAGTAGCAGCCGGAAAAGTGTCGGCAGTGTTCAGCCAGCCGGGCTATGGCATGGTGGTGATGGTGCGCCACGGGCATTATCTCACCATATATGTGGGCTTGGAGTCGCTCACGGTGACGACGGGTACTCCAGTGAAAGCCGGACAGGCACTCGGCACGGTGATGGACGATGCCGACGGCGGAGGCAAGGCGTTGCTGCACTTTGAGATAAGGCACGAAAAGACCAAGCTCAACCCGATGGAGTGGCTTCGATGAAGGCACAAAACCGGGAATGATTACGATGTGAATATTTTTTACAGAAAAAACAGCAAGAAATTATGATAAGATTAGGCATTTACTCACCCACGCAGCACTCGGAGTGGAACCACTTTGTGTATGGAGCGAAAAATTCCACCTTTATGCACTTGCGTGAATATATGGACTATCACAGTCAGCGTTTCACTGATTGCTCGCTTGTGGCATATCACGACAACAAGATAGTGGGAGTGATGCCCGCCAACCGGGTGGGCGACACACTCTACTCGCACCAAGGGTTGCCTTTTGCGGGATGGCTGGTACAGGCGAAGCACTTCGACATCACTTCGATGCTTGAGATATGGGATGAGATGGCAAAATTCCTGCCGGCTCAAGGCATTCATCGGCTGGTGTATAAGCCCAGTCCGCACATCTATCATTCCTATCCGTCGGAGGAGGACCTTTATGCCATCTTCCGCCACAATGGGCGTGTGACCACTACGCTCATTTCCACCGTGGTGCCTATTGCCGATGCGCTGCAATTCAACATGAGCTATCGCCAGCGCGTGCGCAATGCCCAGAAGCATAATATAGAGGTGCGCGAGACTACCGACCTTGCTCCTTACTGGGATATTCTCACCGAGCTTCTTGGCGACCGCTATGGAGTGAAGCCGGTGCACACTTTGCAGGAAATCAACCTGCTACACTCGCTGTTTCCGATCAACATACGCCTTTTCACTGCCAATCTGGGCGATGAGCTCCTTGGCGGAACGCTGATTTACCACACCGGGTTGGTGGCGCGAGCCCAATATACTGCGGCATCGCCCAAGGGCAAGGATATGGCTGTGCTGCCGCTGGTGTTTAACCACTTGATAAATGAGGTGTTTAACCAGTCGCGCTATTTCGATTTCGGCACGTCGAATGAGCAGGGCGGACTTGCGATCAATGAGGGCTTAATCAAGCAGAAGACTGCGATGGGAGGGCGCGGAATAGCCTATAACACCTATACGATTGAGTTTTAGGTAAGAGGTAAGAGGTAAGAGGTAAGAGGTAAGAGGTAAGAGGTAAGAGTGGAGAGTGGAGAGCGGAGAGTGGAGAGTGGAGAGGCTCACTGGCACTCGTGGGTGACTGGGGTGAGAGGGGAGGAATTAAATTGATAAATTTTGAAATATGAGCAAGAAGGGCGCAATATCGCGAGGAATATTCAAAGCAATGGGGATATTCGGGGGCACACAGATGCTCACGATTATCTGCTCTATTGTGCGCAACAAGCTCGTATCGGTGTGGCTCGGACCGTCGGGAATGGGTCTGTTCGGACTTTACAACTCGGCAATCGACTTGATAAACGTGTTTAGCAACATGGGGCTACGCACGAGCTGTGTGCGCGACATCTCGGAGGCGTTCTCAGCCGGCAACGAGGGATTGCTGGCACGCGTGTTGCTGATAGTGAGGCGCTGGTCGTGGTTTCTTGGAGCGGTGGGAGCAGTGCTCACAATGGTGCTTGCTCCGTTGCTGAGCAATATCACCTTTGGCGACACGTCGCATGCGTGGGGCTACGGTCTGCTGTCGGTGTCGGTGCTGCTGTTCTCGGTGATGTGTTGCGAGCAGGCAGTGCTGCAGGGCACCAAGCGGCTGAAGCAGCTTGCAAAAGCATCGGTGTGGGGCAACGCTATAGGGCTGTTGCTGTCGATGCCGATGTATTACTATTTGCGCATGGACAGTGTGCTGCCGTCGATTCTTGTGTATGCCATAGCCAATGCAGTGAGTGTGTGGGTGCTGCGCAACCGCGACTACGACAGCCGTGCCGGCGAGATTACGGTGAAGGAAACGGTGAAAGGCGGGGCAGAGTTCCTGAAATTCGGCTTTTGCCTCACGCTGAGCCTGTTTTCGACGCTGTTGGTGTCGTATGTGTTCATGGCATATCTCAATCACCACTCCGATATGGCAACGGTGGGACACTACCAGGCAGGATATGCGCTTGTGAATCGCTACTCCGAGCTGTTTTTTGCAGCAATAGGTATGGAATATTATCCGCGACTTGCCGGTGTGGCACAGAGCCGCCGCAGGGTAGATGTGTTTGTGTCGCAGGAGGTGGCAATCACGCTGTGGCTTCTTGTGCCGGTGATAATAGTGTTCTTGCTGTGCCGAGGCATTGTGGTGGATTTGCTCTATGCGCCCGATTTCCAAGCTATGATACCCTACATCTCGTGGTGCATGGTGGGACTGGTGTTTAAGGGAGCATCGTGGTGCCTTGCCTATGTGATACTTGCCAAGGGAGAGAGCAAGGTGTATCTTGTCACTGAGCTTACCAGCTCGGCGCTGTGCCTGGTGTTTAACATCGTGTTCTTCGAGCTGTGGGGACTGAAGGGAATAGGCATATCCTATGCCTTGTGGTATCTCACCTATCTGCTGATGGCGGGAGTGGTGTATGTGAAAAAATTCGGCATATCGCTACGCGGAAAAATGTTGCTGCATGTGGCATACGCAACGGCGATGGCACTATGTGCTTTGTGGGCTGTAGAGAGCGGTTATGTGGCTGTTGCCGTGGTGCTTGCCGTGGCATCGGGATGGGTTAGTATTGTTAAGATTCGTAAAAGCGTTGGAAAATTGAAATAAAACGCCTACCTTTGCCGCAGATAAACATAATGAAATGACTATGAAGGGGTCTCGACGTGAAAGTGTGGAGATTCTTTCGTTTTTTACTAATTTATTAAAACACATATTTTACCATGGCTATTAGCTACATGACAAAGGAAGGGTATAAGAAGAAAATGGAGGAAATCGCTTATCTTGAGAACGTTAAGCGACCTGAGATTTCGCGTGCTATCGCTGAAGCCCGCGATAAAGGCGACCTTTCTGAGAATGCCGAGTATGATGCAGCAAAAGAGGCACAGGGAATGCTCGAAATGAAGATTTCGCAGCTCAAGGACCTTGTGGCAAGCGCTCGCATAATCGACGAGAGCAAGCTCAACACCGAGGAGGTGCAGCTTCTGAATACCGTGACAATCAAGAATCTCAACAACGGTGCAACAATGAAGTACACCATTGTGACTGAGAGCGAGGCCAACCTTCGCGAAGGCAAGCTCTCGTGCAAGACACCTATTGCAGTGGGCCTGATGGGTCACAAGGTGGGTGATGTGGTAGAGGTGAAAGCTCCTGCCGGCGTGATGAAATTTGAGATTGTAAGCATTGAGATTTAACGCAGAGAGGCACCGTGCACTCTGAGAACGTATCAATAAAGAAAGGAAAAAGGAATATGGCATCAATATTTAGTAGAATTGTAGCCGGCGAAATTCCGTGCTACAAGGTGGCTGAAGATGAGAAGTATTTTGCATTTCTCGACATCAGCCCGGTGGCAAAGGGTCACACACTTGTGATTCCGAAACATGAGGTGGACTATATCTTCGACCTCGACGATGAGGAATATGCCGGCTTGACGGCTTTCGCCAAGAAGGTGGCGGCAGCTATGAAGAAGGTGATGCCCTGCAAGCGCATAGGCGTGGCAGTGCTTGGACTTGAGGTGCCACACACTCACATTCACCTTGTGCCTATCACCAAGGAGAGCGACATGAACTTCTTCAAGGAGAAGCTGTCGCTGCCTGCCGAGGAGATGGCAGAGATTGCTGCGAAGATTGCAGGGGCTCTTTGATTGAGGGCTGGTCGTGCCGACGCTTGATATAGTTACCCCACACAGCCAGTAGCACTGATTGTGTGGGGCTAATTGTAATTGAGGCAGCTGCAAATGAGGCTCGGTCGCACCAAGGCGCGACCCTACGGGGCTGCTGCGAGATTATTCAAATAATGGTATCGCTTCTTTTCAGATTCATAGGAAAATGATTGATATTGACGAACTGTATTATGATGCTGTCGATTTGCTGAAGGCGATGATAGCTACCAAATCGGTGAGCCGTGAGGAGAACGACGTTGCCGATGTGATAGAGGCTGCGATGCGCGGCTTCGGGCTTGATGTGCGCCGTAGCGGAAACAATCTGTGGGTGTTAAGCCCCGATTTCGACCCAGCCAAGCCGACATTGCTGCTAAACAGCCACATCGACACCGTGAAGCCTGTGGATTGCTGGACCCGCGACCCCTTTGCGCCCGAAGAAGATGGCGAGGGGCGCCTCTATGGGCTTGGCAGCAACGATGCCGGGGCGTCGGTGGTGTCGCTGATGGCAACATTCCGCTTTCTCACAGCCCGAGAGCAGCCGTGCAACTATGTGTTTCTCGCCTCGTGTGAGGAAGAAGTGAGCGGACGAGGCGGCGTGGAGTCGGTGCTGCCTATGTTGCCACGCATTGATGTGGCGATAGTGGGCGAACCCACTATGCTGCAACCAGCCATTGCCGAGAAGGGACTCATGGTGCTCGACGGAGAGGTGCATGGCGTGTCGGGACATGCTGCACGCAATGAGGGCGTGAATGCCATATATAAAGCCATGGAGGCGATAGAGCGGCTTCGCACGGTGCAATTTGAGCGCGAATCGCAGATGCTCGGTCCGGTGAAGGTGTCGGTAACGCAAATCAATGCCGGCACACAACACAATGTGGTGCCCGACCGCTGCATCCTGGTGGTGGATGTGCGCACCACCGATGCCTATAGCAATGAGGCTACGCTTGCTATTCTGCAAGCAGCAGTAGGGGAGCTGTGTGAGCTAAAGCCACGCTCCACGCGCCTGAATCCGTCGCACATCGACCGACAGCACACGCTTGTGCAGCGCCTGTTGATGATGGGGAAAGAGCCTTTTGGCTCACCCACACTAAGCGACCAGGCGCTGATGCCATTCCCATCGCTGAAACTCGGACCCGGCGACTCGGCACGCTCGCACACTGCCGATGAATATATTGTGCTCGACGAGATACGCGAGGCTATCCACACCTACGTCACGCTGCTCGACGGCTACCACATGTGAATAGGCGTGGAGGCTTCAGGACAGTAGCTTTGAAGCACTGAAACAAAATGGGAGAAAAAAAGGGAGCGGCAACTCTGTTATCTCGCTACTTTTTTGTAATTTTGTGGAGAAATTCTAATATCTGAACAATAGAAATGGATGCGTTGGCAACAACAGGTGCACTTGTAGTGAATCCGGTGCTGATATTCTTTATCGTGCTGGTGATAATCTTGCTTGCGCCCTTGTTGCTGAAAAAGCTGAAGATACCACACATCGTGGGTATGATTGTGGCAGGCGTGGCGGTGGGTCCTTATGGGCTTAATCTGCTTGAACGCGACAGCAGTTTTGAGATATTCGGCCAGGTGGGAGTGCTCTACCTTATGTTTCTTGCCGGATTGGAAATCGACATGTATCACCTGAAGAAAAATGTGCGCAAAGGGCTTGGCTTCGGTCTGCTCACATTCTTTGTGCCCATGGTGGTGGGCGTGGTGGCTGCCGTGCTGCTACTCGACTTGAATATAGTGACAGCGTCGCTGCTTGCGTCGATGTATGCGTCGCACACGCTGATAGCCTACCCGGTGATAACGCGCCTCGGCATCACCAAGAGTCAGGCGGTGCTGGTGTCGATAGTGGGAACGATTATCGCCATTTTGTGTTCGCTGCTTGTGCTTGCCATCACGGTGAGTATCACCCAAAGTGGCGACTATTCACTATTCGACTTCGGGCAATTGCTGCTGCGCCTCGGTATTTACTGCGGCGTGGTGCTCTATTGCTATCCACGCCTTACGCGGTGGTTTTTCAAGAACTACAGCGACAAGGTGACGCAATATGTGTATGTGCTGGCGATGGTGTTCCTGGCATCGTGGATGGCGCAGGTGATAGGTCTTGAGGCAGTGCTCGGAGCCTTTTTTGCCGGACTGGTGCTCAACCGCTACATCCCCAATGTGTCGCCGCTGATGAGCCGCATAGAGTTTGTGGGCAATGCGCTGTTTATTCCCTACTTCTTGATAGGAGTGGGAATGATGATTAATGTGCGGGTGCTGTCGGACACACAGACGCTGCTTGTGGCTGCACACATGCTTGTGGTGGCGATAGTGGGCAAGTGGCTTGCGGCATGGATTGCACAGAAAATATATGGTTTCGACCGCGACGACCGCACGGTGATGTTTGGATTGACAACAGCCCACACCGCCGTGGCACTTGCCGTGGTGATGATTGGCTACAACATGATAATGCCCGACGGCAGCCGTCTGCTCAATGAGCAGATTCTCAACGGTACGGTGGTGATGATTCTCGTGACCTGTGCACTGGCTCCGATAGTGACATCGGGAGCGGCAGCGCGGGTGAAGATACGCATGATGGCTGAAGGAGGCGATGAGAGCGATAGCAGCAACCGCCGCAAGCCTATGCGCACGCTCATACCGGTGAGCAACCCGGTGACGGCAGCAAGTCTGGTGGATTTGGCTATAATGATGAAGCGCAAGACCACCGACGAGTCGATTTTTGCGCTGCACGTGCGTAACGACAATTCGCCCAGCTCCATCGCGATAGGGCAGAATGCTCTGAAGCTTGCCGGAGAGACGGCAGCAGCCGTGAATGTGCAGATGAGCACCATTGAGCGCTACGACCTTAACACCGTGGCAGGAATAGTGAACACGGTGAATGAGCGTGGCATCACCGATGTGGTGGTGGGTATGCACCAGAAGCTGACGGTGGTGGATAGCTATCTTGGCGGAAAGGTGGAGCAGCTGATTAAGGAGCTAAACAAGATGGTGATAATCACGCGGTGCTACATTCCCATCAACACTATCACGCGCATTGTGGTGGTGGCACCGCCGAAGGCTGAGTTTGAGACGGGATTTGCGGGATGGGTGATTCGTGTGGCTAATCTTGCACGTCGCATAGGTTGCCGCATCATCGTCTTTGCACACCCCGACACCATTCCGCTCATTCGTGGCGTGATATATCAGGAAAAGATTGAAATACGCAGCGAGTTCCGCAACTTCGACGATTGGGGCGACTTTGCCTTGATTGCCAATCGTGTGCTCGATGATGACCTTTTCATAGTGATAAGTGCCCGCCGTACGTCGCTGTCGTTCAACAGCGATATGGACTCAGTGCCGGGATTGCTGGCAAAATACTTCGGGCACAACAATTTGCTGATTATCTATCCCGAGCAGTTTGGCGAGACACCGCAGCTTGAATCGTTCAGCGACCCGCTGACGAGCGACCTGAATGTGGCACCGAGTGGCGCCTTCTTGCACGTGCGGGCATGGCTGAAGTGGCTGCGGCTGCGGCGTAACCGCATTGCCCACCGCCGCCGAAGAAGTGGATGAATTATAAAAAACAAATGAGATATGCCAACTATATTTATAATTTTTGGATATAGATTCTATTTTTGGTCGAACGAACATAACCCTATACATGTTCATGTAGAAAAAGGAGACTGTGAAGCAAAATATCACATTAATCCATTGGAACTGGTAGAAAACTATGGGTTTAAATGTAATGAACTAAAAATGATAGAATCTATAATTGAAGAAAATACAGAGG
>JBJFEF010000108.1:6793-8835 GCA_051890435.1 Muribaculaceae bacterium | reverse complement strand
TCACTGTGCCATTTGGAAGCCTCGATGCTTATAATAACACTGCACCGTGGAGTAATTTCAGCACTATCAAGCAAGGTTTCGGTGAACGCACTCTTACAGCCCCGACGGCTTCACTCGAGCAGGGCGCGTTTGACAAGCCTTTCGATTTGACGCTCACCAACAATAACGAGGGTGGTACCATTTATTATTACATCGTTAACGAAGGCGACGGCGCATCCGATGTTCGCACCGTCGAAACCTACTCCGCTCCAATCAAAATCTCCAACACTTGCAAAGTTGTGGCATATATCAGCGATGGCACTATTTGCTGCGACCCGGTTTCCTTGGATTATACACGCACGAAGCATCCTGTTTCAACTAATGCAGAGCTGATTGCGATGGAGGCAGACATGCTCTATGAGGTGAATGTGGTGCTTGAAGGAGTTAAGGTTAATGGTGGCGTGCTTTATGCCCGCACTAAAGAGACTTCGGCTGCTCCTTCTGAGCCAAGAACAGAACATATTGATCATGGCTATGACCAAACTGAGGATATTAATAAACTTGATAACTATAACCAGCGTGACTGGGTGGCTATCGAAGGACTCACTTCAGACTATGAGGGCTTTGAAGTAGGATCGTTTGTTGCTGCCTATGATGGCGTGAAGCTTACTCCGGTAGCTTCTGCTCCGGCTAAGGGTGACTCGCCAATTGATGTAATGAATATCAACACCTTCAGCGTGCCTAATGTGTTCTATGGTAACTATGTGAATACTTTAAGCTTAGGTTGGAAAGATGGTGATGGTAATCAGTATGAGCCGTTCTATGTGAAGGCTAAGGTGAATGAGGTGGCTAACTATGCCGGAACTTTGAAACAAGATACAAATGAAGAAGGTGCTTCATATCGACTTGAGGGCAGCGGCAAATTAGGCGTGTTTGAGGGCAAGGGAGTGCTTCTTGAGCCTGCAAGCGATGAGATTAGAGTTGCTCTTGATGAGAAGCTTGGACAATTCCAGATAGTTGAGGGCGTGCTTGTGGCTGACGCTGAGGCTAATGGCGGCGTGAAGCTTGTGGCACTTGCCGGTCCGGAGGATGCTCCTACCGGTGTGACAGCACTGAAGGCCGACGGCAAAGCAACTATCTACGGCACTGAAGGTGCTGTGGTGGTGACCGGTGCCGAGGGCAAGGTGATGATTTTCAATGCAATGGGTCGCCTTGTGAAGATCGTAAATGCTGAGGGCGATGCCACAGTGGCAATGCCTGCCGGATATTACATCGTACGCACTGCCGACAGTGCAGCGAAGGTGATTGTGAAGTAACACTAATTACCGAATAATAAACACCGGGCGACATCATTCACGATGCCGCCCGGTGCCTTTTTGCCTCAGCCTCCCTGTTTCCTCTCCATTCTTCACTTTTTTTCACTCCCCGATATACTATCCACGCCCGTTTTCCGTTAATTCTATTAGGCAACTATGTGCCTGATAACTATTTTTGCTCCTACGAATGAAGATAAAGCTGAAAATACTGTTTCTGCTGTCGGCTGCCATTGCGAACTTTGCAGCTCTTGCCGACAACGGCTCTACGGCATACGAGTTTCTCAACGTGTCGCCATCATCGCGCGTGTATGGACTGGGAGGCCACAACCTCACTATCATCGACGATGATATCAACCTCGTGGAGCAAAACCCGGCATTGCTCGGCCCGGAATTCGACCGGCAGCTCGGCGTGGGCTATATGCGCTACCTCGGCAACAGCAACTTCATGAATGCCGCCTTCGGTAACGGCATCAACGACCATAGCGCATGGGCTGTGCGCGTGCAGTATTTCGGTTACGGCAAAATGACCGCCGCCGAGCCCGACGGCACTATCACCGGCACCTTCAGCCCCAGCGACGTTGCCGTGTCGGGCGTCTATTCCCACGACATCAGCGACCGCTGGCGTGGCGGTATCGCCGTGAAATTCATTTCGTCGAATTACGATAGCTACACGGCATTTGCCATCTGCTCCGACCTCGGTGTGAACTACTTCGACGACGAAAGCGACCTCTCGCTATCGCTCGTGCT
>JBJFEF010000108.1:2245-6693 GCA_051890435.1 Muribaculaceae bacterium | reverse complement strand
GACTACCGCACCCGCAGCGACATGAGCACCTATTCGCGCAATTTCCTCTCGGGATTCTCGCTCGCTGCCGGAATGAAGACCTCCTCGCTCGGATTCGGACTCGCTTTCGCTCAGCCACACACCGGCGGAACTTCTTTCATGCTCAATCTCACTGTCTCTCTCGGCGAGCTAATGAAATAACAAAAGCATAATCATGGACACTTCACGATATATCATCTCGCAGGACGCTTCCACACTCGATGCCCTGCGTATGCTCAACGACCTATCGGGCAAGGCTATGACACTTTTCGCCACCAATGCCCAAGGACAAATCACCGGAACTCTCACCGATGGCGACATTCGCCGAAGCCTCATTGCCGGAGCGCAGCTCACCACCCCGGTGAGCCAAATCATGCACCGCAGCTTTGCAGCCTTCCGCGGAAATGTGCCGATGATTGATGAAATTCGTGAAATTCGCGCCCGGCACATCACCCTTGTGCCTCACCTCAATGCCGACGGCACTCTGCGCCGCCTCTACGACTTCTCGGTGTATCACTCCATCCTCCCCATCGATGCCGTGCTTATGGCAGGCGGCAAAGGTGAACGTCTGCGCCCCATGACCCTCGAAACACCCAAACCGCTGCTGAAAATCGGCAACAAGTGCATCATCGACTACAACATCGAGGCGCTTGCGCGCAACGGAGTGACCAACATCAGCGTCACCATCAACTATCTCGCCGAGAAGCTGCAAGAGCACTTCGCCAACCCCGTAGCCGGGGTGCAAGTGAAATGCGTGAAAGAGCCTTGCCGCCTCGGCACTATCGGCTCGCTCACGCTCATCGACGACCTCACAAGCGACACTGTGCTGCTCATGAACTCCGACCTCCTCACCAACATCAACTTTGAGGATATGTATCTCGCCCACATCGAAGCCGATGCCGACCTCACCGTGGCTGTTATCCCCTATATGGTTTCAGTGCCCTACGCCATCTTCCGCACCGAGGGCAACAGCGTGCGCGGACTCGAGGAGAAGCCCACCTACAACTACTATGCCAACGCCGGAATCTATATGATTAAGCGCAGCCGCCTCGGCATCATTCCCCGAGGCGAATACTACGACGCCACCGACTTCCTCGAAGCTCTCATCGAGCAGGGCTGCACAGTGAAGCAATTCCCCATCAACGGCACTTGGATCGACATAGGCTCGCCCGACGACTTCCGCGCCGCCCAGGACCTCATCTCCCGCCATCCCTTCTAAATCCCCTCCATCAGGAAGTCACGGATGTGGAGGTGTGTGATGCCATCGGAGTCGCTACGGCGAAGCAGAGGCGTGGCTGAAATCACATATTTTGGATAATCATCGGGAATAAGCCGCAAGTTGCCAAATTCTCTGCGGCGTGTTTCCTCGTTGGCAATAATATATGCCACCTGAACGTAAGCCCTACGACGATGTTTTGTACACACAAAATCAATCTCTCCGGCTCGCAATTGTCCCACCTTCACGGTGTAGCCAAGCCTCAGCAGGTGCAGATACACTATATTCTCAAGCACTTTCTCCACATCATTCTCCCGTTCTCCTCCGACTATGAAGTTTCTGAGCCCAACATCTCCGAAATAGCACTTGCCGTTAGTTTCAAGCAATTTCTTGCCGTGAATATCATAGCGGCTCACGGAGTGGGTCAGCAATGCTTCATTAAAGTATGCCATGTAAGATAGTATTATGTTAGTGGAGATATCTATCTGCTGCGACTTCATATATTTCGATATGCTGCTTGCCGAGTTGAGCTTCCCCACAGTGTCGGCAATGAACGACAGCAAATTGTTCAGGAAAGTAACATTGCGGATCGTATGCCGCTCTATCACATCTTTCAGCACCACAGTATTAAGCACCCCCGACAGGTATTCCTGCACCAAGTCAATGTTTTCAAGTCGCACATTGCGCAGTCCGGGCAATCCTCCATAATTCATATAGAGCATAAAAGCCTCGTCACTATCGCTAAGATTATGAAACTCAAGGAACTCAGTATAGCTCAAAGGCAAGACGTGAATTTCCTGAAAGCGTCCACGCAACAAGGTGCTTAGCTCGCTCGACAGCATCTTGGAATTGGAGCCTGTAATCACCACATCAGTTCTTTCTAAAGTGCGATAGCTGCGCACCGAGTGCTCCCAACCGGCAATATCCTGCACTTCATCAATCAAGATGTAATTGTGCTTTTGGGCACTGAAATGTGCATCGATATAGTCATTGAGCTGCTCGTGATTCTTGATGAAATTAAAATCTTTCTGCTCCTTGTCGATATAGATTATATTTGCATCACTTTCTTTGCCGTGCCGCGCCACAAAGTCTTTCATGATAAAGCTCTTGCCTACACGGCGCTGCCCTATAAGAACAATGATTTGTCCCTTTCCCAACCAAGCATCTACCTTCTGCGCATAATTTTTTCGTTCTAAAACCAGCATAACCAAGCCATTATTAATAATTTATGCGCAAATGTAATAATTTTATTGTTTATACACAACAAATTTCACACAAATTTCAATTTTGTTGTCTATACTCAACAAAATTGCAGCAGATGTAGATTTCGTTGTCTATACTCAATAAAATTGCATGAAGTATGATTTTTGTTGTCTATACTCAATGAAATTGCAACCTCAACGGCCGTTATCCACATAGCTGTAGTAGCTCTTTCCGGCTACGATGATATGGTCAACCATCTCAATGCCAAGCAGTTTGCAACTCTCGCGAATGCGGTGAGTGAGGTCGTCGTCTTGTCCGCTGGGGCGAAGTGAGCCTGAGGGGTGATTATGCACGGCAATAATGCCGTCGGCAAGATGCTCAATGGCTTTCTTCATCACCATTTTCACATCCACCACAGTGGCTGCCGTTCCGCCCTGGCTGATGCGGTATTTCCCGGTGACGCGCTTGGCGCGGTTGAGGGTGAGGATCCAAAATTCTTCGTGCTGGAGGTCCTTCAGATTTTGTGGCAAGCAATTGAATGCAGCACTGCTGCTGGTGATTTGCGGCAGCTCCTCAAAGTTCTCGCTGTGATAGCGTCGCGAAAGCTCCAGGGCGGCAAGAATAATCAGAGCCTTTGCCTCGCCAACGCCGCGATAATTGTTCACCAAGTCGGGCACCGAGAGGCGCGCAAGGGAGCTGAGCCTGTCGTCGCAGTCGCGCAGAATGCGCTTGCAAAGGTCAATCACATTTTCACCACGCGAGCCGCTGCCAATGAGAATAGCCATCAGCTCAGGCACCGAAAGCACCTCAAAACCGTGCCTCAGCGCCTTCTCGCGCGGCATTTCATCAGCCGACAGGTCCTTCATAGCCCGCGAATAAGCCACATTCTGCTTCGCTTCGTCCATAGCACCATTATTTACCACGTCGTATCTCTATTTCTTCCTCAATGTTGCGACCGTGACCGAGGAGGATCTTCCACACCCACGCCTTGATGAAGCCTGTGCCATATCCGCCAAGCTGTATCACACTCGTGAGCACCGCCATGGTGCCGATTTTCAGACTCCGGGTTGTTGCAATGGCTGTGAGCCACACCGCCACAAGATACGCCACAAGCGGCACTATCGCCCACCACTTCCAGAAGACGGCAAGCAGAATCATCGCCAGCGTGCCAAGCACAAAAGCCGCCGGAAGGCAGTGAACGAGCTTCAGCGAGTCAGGATAAAGAAGCTTCAGCGTGATGCGCGACATTCCAAACACATAAATCTGCCGGCAGAACTTCGCTATCGACGTACGGCGCTTGTGATACACATACGCCTCACGGATTAGCCTTATCGAAAATCCCGCCTTGCGCACTCGCGTGCTCATGTCGATATCCTCCGAGAACATTTCACGGAAACCGCCTATCTTCTCCCACACACGGCGCGAATAACCCATATTGAACGAGCGTGGCACAAACTTTTCAAGCTTCACCTTGCCGCCGCGTATGCCACCGGTGGTGAGGAATGAGGTCATCGAGTAGTTGATTGCCTTCTGCACATCGGTGAAGCTGTCGTGAGCTGCATCGGGGCCTCCGAAGCAGTCGGTATATTCGGCATCGAGCGCCGCCTTCAGTGTAGCGAAATAATCCTCGGGAATCACGCAATCTGAGTCGAAAAACACGAAATACTCGCCGTGGGCATGCTCCATGCCATAGTTTCGGGCAATGCTACGTCCCTCGTTACTCTTGTGGAAATACAGGATGGTGAGGCGGTCGGCATAGGCATCCACCACCTCTTTGCACGGGAGCGTAGAGCCGTCTTCCACTATCACCACCTCAAAGTCGCCCTGCTTCTGCGCAGCAAGACTCGCAAGCAGGTCGCGCACCTCATCGATGCGATTATACACCGGAACTATGACTGAAAAATATGGCATAACTAATCATCAATAAAAAAATCATCAAAAAACCTCACCCCTCACTCTTACCTCTCACTATCCCCTACACCCTCTTACTATACCCTATACCCTATACCCT
>JBJFEF010000108.1:0-2145 GCA_051890435.1 Muribaculaceae bacterium | reverse complement strand
CCTCTCTCAGAACGGCGTAGGCTGGTCGTTGCCATCCATCAAGAAATCCACATTCTGGATGGGACCATTGCCCGGTGGTGGCGGTGGCAGCGGCGAACCTCCGTCGCCCGAAGCATCGGCAGCATCGCCCGAGAGCTTCGACTCATAGGTGCTCTGCACCAGATTATAGTTCTCGTCCCAGTTCTCAAAGCGGGCAAACTGTGCGCGGAAACGCATCTTCACGTCGCCCACCGAACCGCTACGGTGCTTTGCAATAATAAATTCAGCCAAGCCGCGAATGTCGTTACCACTGGCATCCTCGCTCGACTTGGTGTAGTATTCGGGTCGGTGAATGAAGCACACAATGTCGGCATCTTGCTCAATCGCTCCCGACTCACGAAGGTCGGAGAGCTGCGGGCGCTTGCCGTCGGTGCGGTTTTCCACACTACGGTTAAGCTGCGACAGCGCAATCACCGGTATCGACAACTCCTTGGCAAGCTGCTTCAGCGAGCGCGAAATCGTGCTCACCTCCTGCTCGCGGCTACCAAACTTCATTCCGCTGGCATTCATCAGCTGAAGGTAGTCGATGATAATCATCTTTATGTTGTGCTCGCGCACAAGGCGGCGGGCTTTCGTTCGCAACTCAAACACCGAGAGCGACGGCGTGTCGTCGATATAAAGCGGTGCCGAATAGAGCTGCTTTATTCGCCCCATGAGCTTGTCCCACTCCAGGCGCGAGAGCTGTCCGCTCTTGATTTTCTCACCTTCAATCTCACACACGTTGCAAATCAAGCGGTTCACGAGCTGAAGGTTCGACATTTCAAGCGAGAACACCGCAATAGGAATGTTGTAGTTCACCGCCATATTCTTTGCCATCGAGAGCACCAATGCCGTCTTTCCCATTGCCGGACGCGCCGCGATGATGATGAGGTCGCTTGGCTGCCAGCCCGACGTCACCTTGTCGAGGTCGTGGAATCCCGTTTCGAGTCCACTCAGTCCACTCTCGCGGTTTGAGGCATCTTCAATCTTCTTGATTGCCTCGCTGATTACGGGGTCGATTTGCGTCACATCCTTCTTCACATTGTGCTGCGTAATCTCAAAGAGCTTGCCCTCAGCCTCCTGCAGCAGGTCGTCAACGTCGTTTGACTCATCAAACGACTTTTCGAGCACCCCCGAGCAGAAGCTGATAAGCTCGCGTGCCAGATACTTCTGCGCCACAATGCGGGCATGATATTCCACATTGGCTGCCGACGACACACGCCCCGTAAGCTCAGAGATGCGCAGAGCTCCGCCCACCTCCTGCAGAGTGCCGTTGAGGCGAAGCTGCTCGGTCACCGTGAGCATATCGATGGGGCGCTGCATCGCACCAAGCGTCTGCACCGCCTCATAAATCTTTTGGTTGCGGGCATCATAGAAGCTCTCAGGCTTCAATATGTCGCAAATCACAGTGTAAGCGTCCTTTTCAAGCATCAAGGCACCGAGCACCGCCTCCTCCAGCTCAGTGTCGTTGGGCGGTAGCTTGCCGGTTTCGCTCGTAATTTGCGGCTGATGCTGCGGGCGTTGCTGATAGCGCCGCGGCTCGTCGCTGCGATAGGAATATGTAGTGCTGTTGTCGTTTGCCATAATAATGAAATCAAATTTTTATCAAAAACAAAAGATGAGTCAACGACCTATGCAAGTTTTAGATCGAAAAACATAAATCGTGTGTTTAAGGACTCTTCCGATTTTAAGCCTAAAAAATCACGTTCTTCCTGCTCAGTCTTATACAATGGTTTAAAGCCGTTCTTTTCATAGAAACTTAGCGTCCTTTCATTATTGTACGCATCAACTACAATAAAACGACACCCTGTTTTATTATCGCTTGTGCGAAACCAGCCTTTTATAAAATCGAGTATCTGGCTCCCTATATTCAGTCCCTTTCCTCTACAATCAGCCGACACACCCAAGCGTCCAATAAGGACAGCCGGATAGTTCATTCCTCGCTTTGCATTAGTGACACTTCGTTGGAGTCGATTGCGTGCTGAGCCGGCCATAAACTTTGCTTTCACGCTATCATTAGCCAAAGTCACCATAGCTAAGATTTGCGTGGGATTAGCAATATCTATCCAAGCATAAGTTTTCCCTAGTAGCTCTGTCTCATAATGAAAAGCATCTTTTAAGAAAAAT
>JBJFEF010000107.1:0-8866 GCA_051890435.1 Muribaculaceae bacterium | reverse complement strand
GCATGGGGTTTCGGTTTTTGGGGAATTATTAGTATTTTTGCAAGCGATATGGATGAGAATAAGAGAATAGAGATTGAGGGTAACATCGTGCGATTGCTTAAGACGGTGTTCGACCCTGAGATTCCGGTGGATATTTATAGCCTCGGATTGATTTATAGCATCGATGTAGATGACGATGGTGTGGTGCATATCAAGATGACGCTCACGGCACCGTCGTGCCCGGCTTCTGACTTCCTTATGGAGGACATAAAGATGAAGCTTGAGAGCATCGATGGCGTGACGGGTGTGGATGTGCAGCTGGTGTTTGAGCCCGAATGGACTCAGGATATGATGACTGAGGAGGCTAAGCTTGAGCTTGGTTTCCTTTAGGCTATATTGCCCGGTGTGACTCTCTTAATGATATGGTAACTCACTAATTTTTCGCTTGTGGCTTTGAAGAAAGTGTATTTTCTCAGCGACTTGCACCTCGGGGCAAGTTATTTTGCCGACCCTCGCGCAAAGGAGCGCGCTGTGGTGCAATGGCTCGACAGTATAAAGACTACGGCTGCCGAGATCTACTTGCTCGGCGATATTCTCGACTACTGGTATGAATATCGCACGGTGGTGCCGCGCGGCTATGTGCGCTTTCTCGGCAAGCTTGCCGAGCTGAGCGATGCAGGGGTGAAATTGCACTGGCTCATTGGCAACCACGATATCTGGATTTTTGATTACTTGCCGAGCGAGATTGGTGTGGAGGTGATCGATGGCAGTGTGGAGCGAGAGATTATGGGCAAGCGTTTCTTCCTGGCACATGGCGATGGTGTGGGGCGGCACGAGTGGTCGTTTTCGCTGATTCGAGGCATTTTCCGCAACAAGCTGTGCCAATGGCTTTTTGCTGCCGTGCATCCGCGGTGGACTATTCCCTTTGCCCACAGGTGGTCGAGCCACAGCCGCTGCAGCGATGGCATGAAGCCCTCGGAGAAGGCTATTGCCACTATCGAGCAATTTACCGCCCAGTATGCCACTGAGCATCCCGAAACCGACTATTTTGTCTATGGACACTTGCACATTCTGCGCAATGAGCCTGTGGGCGAGCGCTCGCGCATGGTGGTGCTTGGCGACTGGATTTCGCTCAATTCGTGGGCTGAATTTGACGGCAAGGAGCTGGTGTTGCGACAAAATGATGTGAAAATACCTTAAACGGCAAATTGCCATCTGCATAAAGAATTTTTTGGCAGGTTTTTTGCTGAATTTGTCAATAGAACAGATTTTTTGGTAAATTTGCTTGCAAATTTCTGATTTGTCGCTCCAATGAGGAAAATAGTAAAAATGTGAAAATATAAACTTAACAATATTTAACACAGCTTCATAGCTTGCTATAAATATTGCTTAAAATATTGAAAATAAGGTGATTGGCTATTTTTGACGCTGAAGGATAGAAAATGTAAACAAAAAAACATATTCTAAAACATATTTTTTTATTTGACAAGTTTCAAAAATAGGCATTATCTTTGCGCCATAAACCTAAAACAATCTTTTTTACCTTAAAAAATTATACCTATTGAAGACCTAAAAAAGGGACATTGTTGAAATGTTCCTTTTTTTCGTATCAGGGGGTATGGGTTGGTGCCGGGGGTGGCTGCTTTAGTGCTTGGGCGGTGGTGTGGCTGCACTTTTATTTGCACAAAAGGAGAAATTTCACTACTTTCGCACCTAAAATCAATATTCACGCAACATGACTTATCTTATTCTTATTGCCGGGCTGGCTCTGCTTTTGCTCGGCGCCGACAAACTTGTGGATGCTTCGGTGGCTATTGCCAAGCGTGCCAAGCTCTCCGACTTTGTGATTGGTGTGACAATAGTGGGAATGGGCACTTCGGCTCCCGAGCTGTTTGTGTCGATTTCTTCGGCTATCACAGGCCATGGCGATATTGCTCTGGGCAATGTGATGGGCTCAAACATTTGCAACACGCTGCTCATTCTCGGCACCACGGCGGTGATTCTGCCGTTTGCTATAACCCGCAGCAACTTGAAGCGCGATATTCCCTTCGGCATCATTCTCTCGTTCTTGCTGATGCTGCTGTGCTGCGACAATATTTTCCCGCATATCTATGAGAATGAGATAGGCCGCCTCGATGGCATTTTCCTGCTGATGGTGTTTGCCGGATACATAGGCTACACGTTCTTTGCATCGAAGCAGGGTGCAACGGTTGAGGCTGTCGATGAGGAGAAGACGATGTTCACGGGGCGCCCCATGTGGGTGCTTGTGCCGGCGGCTATTGTGTCGCTTGCGGTGCTTCTCACCGGTGGTAATTTGTTTCTCGACTCGGCTGTGGAGATAGCACGCAACTGGGGCATGAGCGAGAAGACCATTTCAATCACCATTGTGGCACTGGGCACTTCGCTGCCCGAGCTGGTCACTTGCATCATTGCTGCACGCAAGGGCAATCCGCAGCTTGCGCTTGGCAATGTGCTTGGCTCGAATGTGTTTAATGTGATGCTGATTTTGGGTATCTCGGCTGTTATCAACCCGATAGTGCTGCGCGACATCAATCTTGTGGATTTTGGCGTGCTTATTCTCTCGTCGGTGCTCACGTTTGTGTTTGCTTTCACGCTGAAGCGCAATGTTATCGACCGTGCCGAGGGCGCCTTGCTGCTCGTGCTCTATGCGGCCTACACCACCTATCTGCTTGTGTGGTAGCGGTCTATCGGCCTGAAAAGGCTATGCCGTAGCCTATGAAGCGGTCGTAGCGCTCGCCGGGGCGGCGATGATACACACGCACGAGATATTCGTTGACCGTCTGGAACTTGTCGCCCTCGATTGTGGCTGTGAGTCCTGTGGCTGATCCGTCGGGCACAAAGATATATTGATAATTGTAGGCACCTTGTTTCAGCAGCAGGTCGCAAGTGTAGCAACCTGTTGAAGCGTCGTATTTCATTAGCGTGGAAGGAGTGAACAGGTGGTGGGTAAACTCGCCGCTAAGGTAGATCTTCCCACCTTGGATAGGGCCTCCGGTGTTGAGCGTGAAGTGAGTGACCATGTAGTCGGCGCAAGTGGCAGAATTGTCGGCCTCGGCGTTGCGGATGAAGTATCGGCCGTGCTGTGTCTGGTCGTAGAGATACGGCTCATCGGCGCGAGGGAAGTCGGTGCGCAGCGTGACGTGATAGAGCGGGTGGTGATATTCCACAGCTTCCACTCCCATGGTGAGATAGTTGGTAGCCACCGTCTCGATGCGGCGGAATTCGTTCCCGGCGGGGAAGATGAGTTGCTTGATATGGTCGAAAATCGCCACATTCCCGTTCACCATCATAGGCGACGAGAGGGCTACTTCGGTGTCGGGGCGCTGATTCTGGGTGACGCGGAGCTTGAGGTCGCTATACATGTTCTGCACGCGATAGTTGCGCGTATCCACCTTGATGGCGAGCTGCTGGTGGGCGAGGTTGTAGTCAACGTCGGTGCGCGACGTCACTTCGATGGGCACCTTCACTTCGTTTTCGCACACCATGAAGCGTGCTTGCAGCACCACATCATCGGGGTCTTCTTCGCGATACACGCGCACCAGGTAGTTACCCGAGATGAGCGGTTGCATCTGCTCGTTGGGGAGGGTGAACTGATAGTGCACGAATTGCGAGAAAGTGCCGCTCGAAAATTCATAGTCGGTGATATCGGCATAATTGAAACCATCCAGAAACTCCGAATCGACCAATCCCGAGGGACACCAGTCGGCATCGCAATGCACGAGAGTGTAGCGCAGATAAGAGCGGTCGTCCTTCATCTCGTCGAAAGAGAAGGTGATGTGGTCGTCGTTGCCGCGAGTGATGATGGGCGGGAAAAAGTAGTTGCCATCGAGCCTCACAAGCAGCGAGCGGAAGGCAGGGTCGATGGTGCGGGTGCGTGTGTCGAAGGCATCGCTTGCCGAGGCAGCGACACACATTATCGAGAAAGCCAATATCAGGAAAAACTTCTTCATCGTCATAACCATTGGATGTGGAAAAGTGGAAATGGTTTAATAGAAAATCACCAGTCGATAGGCTCCATGCCGTGCTGCACAAGGTAGGCATTGGCACGCGAGAAATGCTTGTTGCCGAAGAACCCGCGATATGCCGAGAGCGGCGACGGATGAGGCGAGGTGAGCACAAGGTGCTTCATGCGGTTGATGAAAGCCCCCTTCTTGATGGCGTATGACCCCCAAAGGATAAACACCAGATGCTCGCGCTCGGTGGCGAGGCGCAAGATAACCTCGTCGGTAAACTGTTCCCAACCGTGATTCTGGTGGGATCCGGCGCTGTGGGCACGCACCGTGAGGGTGGAATTGAGCAGCAGCACGCCCTGACGCGCCCATCGGCTTAGGTCGCCGCTTGCGGGAATTGGCTTGCCCAAGTCGTCGTGAATCTCCTTGAAGATATTCATGAGCGAAGGTGGGAAAGGCACACCATCGCGCACCGAGAAGCACAAGCCATTAGCTTGATTCACATCGTGATAAGGGTCTTGCCCCAGAATCACCACCTTCACGCTGTGGAAAGGCGTGGCATCGAAGGCAGCAAAAATCTCGCCGCCCGGAGGGAACACCGTGGCGGTGGCATATTCGTGCTTCACAAATTGCACCAAGCGCGAGAAATAATCCTTGTCCCACTCCGAGGCAAGAGCTTTGCGCCAGCTATCTTCAATCTTTACATTCATAATCAATCAAAAAAAATTTGCGTAGCAACAAATATATTATTACTTTTGCCAAGCAAAACCGCAAGCACCCATAGTTCAATGGATAGAATACTGGATTCCGGTTCCATCGATTGGGGTTCGACTCCCCATGGGTGTACAAAAAGTGCTACCGCAAAGGTAGCACTTTTTTTGTATTCTGCAAAGCATTCGGTGGGGTGCTTTGCGTGTGTGGTGAGGGTGAAATTCGCCGGGGATTCCCTAAAAATTCCCCACTTTTCCCCACTTAGTTTGCACCGGGTGTGTATGGCTGGAGCGGGCCGCGGAAATCAACTGTGACGGTGTTTCCGAATGAGTTGATGAGCGTTCCGGTGATGCTGTAGGTGTCGTCGTCATCGTTGTGGCTGATTGTGATTGAGCCGTCGGTGATGATTCCGGTCTGCACCGATAGGTCGGGGTTTACGCGCTCATAGAGCGACCCGAGGGGTGAGCTGCCGTAGTATTTTCCGGGATAGAACACTCCGGGTTCTTTTTTGAAAGTGTATCCGTTGAATGTTCCGGGGGTGTAGGTTCCGCAGATGTTGCCTTTCTCGGTGTAGATGTCCATTTCCACTTTCACTCCGGGCACGTTCACGTGCTTTCCGTCGTCGGTGAGCTGGTCGGTGGTGAAGATGTGCAGCACATGGTTGTCGCAGGTGGCGTTGCTGGTGCTGTAGAGCCAGTCGGTAGCGAGTGTGCCGTGCACATACATGTTTTCTTTGATGTAGGGGTCGTGCACTTCTTCGTCGCCATCGTCTTCGATGCCTGAGAGGTCGGTGAAGGCGAGGGTGCCTACGAAGTGGAATGAGATTGTGGTGTTGTCTTCGTTGATGAAGTTGGCTGTGATTTCATATCCGCCGTCGGAGGTGTGGCGCACCACTACTGAGCCGTCGGTGGGGAATATTTCGCGGATTCCGCCTACGGTTCCGTCGCTGTTGAGCGATGCCCAGGTGAGTGCGAGGTTGGTGGTGTACATTGCTTTATCTTCGGTGCAAATGTAGGTGCCTTCGGGGAGAATGGCATTGGCATGATCGGCACTGAGTGGGGCGAACATGTCGAGGTAGAGCACATAGCCGCCTGGGTGGTGTGCGACGTTGGTGCCGCTCACTGATGCGGCTTCGTCGTTGGTGATGAGGAAGTAGTAGTTGCCTACGCCTTTGTTGCCTTCGTTGTAGGTGTCGGCGAAGTACATTCCGCTTGGCTCGCCGTCGGCAGTGAGCTGGCGGTCGAGTTCAATTGCTCCTGTGCGGGCAATGCGCTCGATTGAGCTGATGTTGTTGATGTCGATTCCCAGCACTTGCCATGAGTTGGCGTCGGGGTGTGAGAAAGTGAGGTTCCCGGGGGTGGTGGTGACGTTTCCGTTGTTTTCGGTCACTTTGAATTGTGCGGCAGCAATGATAGGCAAGATGGCTGCCACGATGAGTGCAATATATTTCTTCATAGTGTGAGTGCTTACTTTTTGTGGAATTTAACTGAATTGTCGGCAACGCGCAGGATGTAGAGCCCCGGTTGCAGCGACGACACTGATATTGTCTGGCTCGATGCTGTAGCTATGGTGGTGGCTACGGTGTTGCCTGCCATGTCGAAGATGCTGATGTGGTCGCCTTGGCGGCAGCCGTCGATGTGCAGCGATTGAGCCACGGTGAAGGCTTTCAAGTCGTTGCGTGCTACGACTGAGCTTGTGCCCGAGGTGCTGAATTGCACTTTAGTGACGTTGAGCAGTGCTGTTCCATCGTTGAGGATGACCTGAAACTGTGTGTCGTTGTCGGCTGCGAGGAAGAATGACACTTTGCTCAGTGGAGCCGACTGGTCGTTGTCGGTGTAGAGTTTCACCACCTGTTCGTCGGCGAATGTGGTGGCAGATGCAGCAATAAGCATTGCTGATAGAATGATTCTTTTAAGCATTTTTTTGTGTTATTGTGATTTGGTTTTTTGTAGTGTTAGTGGGAAAACGCTGCAAAATTAGTGAAAAATTCCGACATAACGAAAGCAGAAACAGGAAGAAAATTGTTCTATTCTTCTTGTTTCTGCTCTTTGGTGATTGATTGTGTGCGGGCATTGCAGCCCTATCTCAGCTTATTTCACCGAGAAGCGGTAGATGCACACATGGTAGTATTCTTCGCCCGGATTGAGGCGTACTGTGGGGAATTGAGGCTGGTTGGGGCCGTCGGGGAATTTCTGTGTTTCGAGGGCGATTGCTTCGCGATACTTGAATGTGTCGCCGCACTTGCCTATTCCGTTTCCGTCGAAGAAGTTGCCGCCATAGAATTGGAGGCCGGGCTGGTTGGTGAGCACTTCCATCACGCGGCCCGAGGTAGGCTCATAGACGGTGGCAGCGAGCTCCACATCGTCGGCAGTAGAGCGGCGGAGCACCCAGTTGTGGTCGTAACCGTTTCCGCAGCGCAGCTGTGGGTCGTCGGCATTGACGCGGTCGCCGATAGCGGTGGGCTGATTGAAGTCGAACGGTGTGCCAGCCACAGCCATCAGTTCACCGGTGGGGATGAGTACGCTGTCCACCGGGGTGATAGAGTCGGCATTGATAGTGAGCAGGTGGTCGTTGATGGTGCCTGCACATTCGCCCTTGAGGTTGAAGAAGCCGTGGTGAGAAAGGTTTACGACAGTGGGCTTGTCGGTGGTGGCACGATAAGTGATTTTAAATTCGTTGTCGGGGGTGAGTGCGTAGGTCATTGTCACCTTGAGGTTGCCGGGGTAGCCTTCGGCACCGTCGGGCGAGAGGATAGAGAGCTGAATCATGTCGGCAGCCACGGTATCAACGTCCCACACCACTTGGTCGAGGCCTTTGAGGCCGCCATGTAGGCTCTGGCCGTTGTTGTTGATGGGCACATGATAGGTGATGCTGTCGAGTGTAAATTCGCCCTTTGCGATGCGGTTGGCATATCGGCCCACCACGCAGCCTATGAATCGCTCGCCTTGGTAATCGACGTATTCGTTGATGGAGTTATGTCCGAGCACCACGTCGCCCATCACGCCGTTTTTGTCGGGGGTCCAGAGCGACACCACATGTCCGCCGAAGTTGGTCACTTGCATTGTCATTCCGGTTTCAGACTTGAGGGTGTAGAGAGCGACAGGTTTTCCGTCGATAGTGGCTTCAAAATTCTTGGCATCGACGAGTTTCACGTCGGTAGCGCCGCTGCAAGCTGAAAGCACAGCCATAGCTGTTGCAGCAAATCCATAAAGTAATCGTTTCATTGTTTGTGGTTGTTTGTTGTTAGTAAATATTATGTTGGTTGAATAGTAGTTGCGTTATGAGCGTATAGGATTGCCCGACTCGTGTAGCGTGCTTGCTGCACGGTGCAGAGCTAACGCAAAATTAATAATATTTTGTGATATAGCCATCTGTTTCGCTTGAAAAAGCGAGGCATGAGTGCGAAAAGTGCTTTCCGGGTGGCGGTTTTGCCGGGTGTGATGGAAGAAAAAAATCCCCGAGCCGTGGGCTGTGGGGATTTTTGTTGCCTGGAGGGTGAGAGTGAACGTTAGTCCTCGGTCACTTCAAAGTCGTCTTTGCCTACACCGCAAAGTGGGCAAACCCAATCGTCGGGAATATCTTCAAAAGCTGTTCCGGGCTCGATGCCGCCTTCAGGGTCGCCAATCTCGGGGTCATAGACCCAACCACATACTTTGCAAATATACTTCTTCATAGTCGTGTGATAAAAAATTAAAGTTGATAATGTCGATTATATTACGCACCAAGAGGCGATAAAGTTCGCTCCGGGTGAGTTTTCAGGCGTAAAGTTACGCATTATTTCGGGTTGTTAACGGGTTTTGCACATAATTTTTTGGGGATTGTGGAAAGAATGTTTTGGGAATTTATTCTGGAGTTGTTGCGTAATTCATTATATAGTTGTAACTTTACAACATAAAATGAAAGATTATGGCAATGACAATCAATTCATCTCCGGTATTGACTGGTGAATCTGCAATAGCTTTTGTTGAGGCAGCTGAGCGCAATGGGAAAATGCCAACACCTCGACTATCGTCGGAGCGCGAGACTCAGATCTCGGAGTTCCTTAGAAAATCACGCGAGTTTATTTTCCCTCCAAAGAATAAGCAGTAATGTCGCCAACGAACAGTTTCATACTTGAACGTGATGCAGTAATGTGCCACTACACGGAGTTTGTTGCATCATATTGTGACCCGTTTTGTTGTAAAGACAATGATCTCGATGAATTT